>NZ_LYSP01000026.1:0-87670 GCF_001728945.1 Pseudomonas sp. ENNP23 | reverse complement strand
CCCCGGCCAGCCCGCCGATGACGATGTTCTGCGGCGTAGCGCGCTTGAGAAAGCCGGTGTAGAGCACGGCGTAGCCCAGCAGCGAGGCGAGGGTGAGCCAGGCCGCCAGTTCGTTGGTGAAGCGCAGCAGCAGGGCCAGGCCGGCCACCGCCAGCAACAGGGCAAAGGCCAGCGCTGCCAACGGCGAGACGCGGCCACTGACCACCGGGCGCTTGAGGGTGCGCGCCATGATGGCGTCGATGCGCCGGTCCACCACATGGTTCACCGCCGCCGCTGCCCCGGCGCAGAGGGCGATGCCGAGGTTGCCGAACAGCAGGACCTCCCAGGCCACGCCGGCGCGGGTGGCGAGGAACATCCCCACCAGGGAGGTGATGATCATCAGCAGCACGACCTTGGGTTTGGTCAGTTCCAGGTAGTCCCGCCAGGTGGCGTGGGCCCGGGTGTGTCCGTGCTGGAGCAGCGTGGCCATGGCGTCTCTCCTTCTTCTTGTCGTCAGGCGGGCTTGCCGGCAGGCAGGCGCAGGGCGGGGTCGCCCGGTTCGGTTGCCAGGGCTGGTGCGCGCACGCGGTAGTTCACCAGCACCAGGGTCAGCAGCAGCAGAGCGCCGCCGCCGTTGTGGGCCACGGCCACCGGCAGCGGCAGGTGGAAGAGTACGTTGCTGATACCCAGCCCCACCTGCAGCGCCAGCACCGCCAGCAGCAGCCCGGCGAGGCGGCCGAGGCCTTCGCCGCGCAGGCGCCAGGCCAGCGCCAGCAGGGTCAGGGTCACCACCAGGGCGCCGAGGCGGTGGGTCATGTGGATGGCGGTGCGGGCGTCGCTGTCCAGTTGGCCGCCGAGGTAGTTGGGGCCGATGTGCTGGGTGAGGTGGAAGCCGTTGGCGAAGTCCATTGCCGGCCACCACTGGCCGTGGCAGGTAGGCAGGTCGACGCAGGCCACCGCCGCGTAGTTGGAACTGACCCAGCCGCCCAGGGCGATCTGCCCGATCACCAGGGCCAGGGCCGCTGCCGCCAGCCGCCGCAGGCCCGTGGGCAGGCTGAGCGCCGGCAGCGCGCCGGAGAGGCGCAGGCTGAGCAGGAACAGCAGGGCCAGGGTGGTGAAGCCGCCGAGCAGGTGGGCGGTGACCACCTGGGGCCAGAGCTTGAGGGTGACCGTCCACATGCCGAAGGCGGCCTGGGTGATGACCACGCCGAGCAGCACCAGGGGCAGGCGCAGGGGCTGGCCGTCACGCCCGCGCCGAACCAGGGCGTGTACCGCGAGGCCGAGGATGACCAGGCCAAGGACGCCGGCGAAGTAGCGGTGGACCATCTCGTTCCAGCCCTTCTGCGCCTCCACCGGGGTTTCGGGGAAGTGGCGCTCGGCGTGGGCCAACTGGGCGTCGGTCTGCGGCACGCCGATGAAGCCGTAGCAGCCCGGCCAGTCGGGGCAGCCGAGGCCGGCGTGGGTGAGCCGGGTGTAGGCGCCGAGCAGCACCACCACCAGGGCCAGCACCGTGGCCAGGGCGGCGAGGGTGAAACCGGGGCGGAAGGTGCGAGGCATGGCGGTCTCCTTCGGGCCGGGTCAGCCGATGTTGGACAGCTTCAGCAGGTGGCGCAGGTCGTCGAGCACGCGCTTGCCGGGCACCTGGCCGTCGTAGCGCAGTACCAGGTTGCCGTGGGGGTCGACGATCCACAGCTGCGGGGTGCTGCCGCCGCCGGCCTTGGTGTAGGTGGCCGGGTCCAGGCCGTAGCGGGCCAGGCGCGGGTAGTCGCGCTCGAGGGTCTGGCGATAGGCCTCGTCGAGGCTGCCGCCCAGGGCCAGGGCGTGGTCGGCGCGGTTGGCTTCGCGGCCCAGGCCGATGTTGATCTGCCGGGCGAGGTAGACCAGTTGCTGGCAGTCGGCGGGGCAGCCGGCCGGGGCGGTCACCAGCAACTGCCAGCGCTCGGGGGCGGCGGCGCCCTGCACGCCGAGGTCTTCGCGCTGCTGGCCGTTGCCGATCAGCGTGCCGTGGTAGCTGCGCCCGTCGGGCACCCAGAAACGCAGGTGGTACATGGCCGAGGCCAGCACCATGGGGCCGATCACCACGGCGAGGATCAACAGCAGTTGCAGGCGCCCACGGGCGCGGTGCGGGCGTTCAGGCAGAGCGAGGGCTGGGTTCATCAGGAAGCTCCCGTGCTAGGCGGATGCCGAGGTAGAGGTACAGGGCACAGAGGGCGACGGCCAGGGCGAACCATTGCACGGCGTAGCCCAGGTGGCGTTCGGGGCCCATGGCCACCACCGGCCAGTCGGTGTCGTAGGCCGCGCTGCCGGGCTCCAGGCGCAGTTCCAGGGGCAGGCCGCCACGGCCGAGGCGCTGCCAGAGCGCGGCGGCGTCCACCTGGTTGATCAGTTGTGGCCAGTCGCGGCTGTCCACATGGCGCAGTTCGAGGCTGGTGCCGGGCGGGACGTAGGCCCAGGCATCGAGCACCTGGGCGGCGGCAGGGGTGTCGAAGGTCGGCGGGGTGCGGCGGTCGGGCCAGGGCAGCCAGCCCCGGTTGACCAGCACCCAGAGCCCGCTGGCCGGGTCGTAGAAGGGTTGCAGCAGTTCGACGCCGGGGCGGCCGTTGCGGGTGCGATTGTCCAGCAGGAGGCTGTGCTGGGCGTCGAAGCGGCCCTGCAGACGCACCCGCATGAAGGCGGGGTCGGGCTGGCGTTCCAGGTCCAGCACGCTCACCGGGTCGGCCTGTCGGCGGGCTTCGTAGCCGGCCAGCAACTGGCGCTTCTCCTCAGCGCGGCCGAGCTGCCAGAGGCCCAGGCCGACCAGCAGCGGCAGCAGCAGGAGCACCGCCAGGGTGGGCCCCCAGCCGGGTCGGAAGCGCCGGGCCCGGGGTCGCCGGGTGCCCGGGTAGGGCTGGCTATACTGCACGACGTCCCCCTTCTGTCGACGGAGTCGCCCCATGCTCAAGGCGCTCATCCTGGTGTTGCTGCTGGCCATGGTGGTCAGCCTGTTCAGCGGCCTGTTCTTCCTGGTCAAGGACGCCGGCAAGGGCCACCGCCTGGTGAACGCCCTGACCCTGCGGGTGGTACTGGCCGCGTCGATCCTGGCGCTGGTGGCCTGGGGTTTCTACAGCGGCCAGTTGGTGTCCCACGTCACCTGGTAGGGCGGTTCAGAGCACGTAGACGAAGATGAACAGCCCGACCCAGACCACGTCCACGAAGTGCCAGTACCAACTGGCGGCCTCGAAGCCGAAGTGGTGCTCGGCGTCGAAGTGGCCGCGCAGGATGCGCACCAGCATCACGATGAGAATCAGGGTGCCCATGGTCACGTGGGCGCCGTGGAAGCCGGTGAGCATGAAGAAGGTGGCGCCGTAGATGCCCGAGCCAAGGGTCAGGCCCAGTTCGGTGTAGGCGTGCACGTATTCCTCGACCTGCAGGGCGAGGAAGGCGGCGCCGAGCAGGATGGTCAGGGCCAGCCAGATCTTCAGCAGCTTGCGGTTGTCTTTCTTCAGCGCGTGGTGGGCGAAGGTGACGGTGAAGCTGGAGGACACCAGCAGGAGGGTGTTGATCAGCGGCAGGTGCCACGGGTCGATCACTTCCTTCGGTCCGGGGAACAGCTTGGGATCGGGGGTGTTGAGCAGCGGCCAGGTGTATTCGAAATTGGGCCAGAGCATGTTGGCCACGCCCTTGTCCCCCTCACCGCCGAGCCAGGGGCCGGCCCACATGCGGATGTAGAACAGGGCACCGAAGAAGGCGGCGAAGAACATCACCTCGGAGAAGATGAACCAGCTCATGCCCCAGCGGAACGAGCGGTCCATCTGCGGGCTGTAGAGCCCGCCCCGGCTCTCGCGGATCACCGCGCCGAACCAGCCGAACAGCATGTAGGCCAGGCACAGGCTGCCGATGAAGAAGATCAGCGGGCCGTTGGACTCGGGCCGCGCGGCCTTGAGGTCGTTGAACCAGGTGCCCAGTCCGTAGACGGTCACGAGCATGCCGATGGTGGCGATGATCGGCCATTTGCTCTGGGCGGGGACGTAGTACTGCTCGTGGCTAGCCATCGTGTCGTTCTCCTTGCGCGCCTCAGTTGCTGGCGACTGGCGGCTTGCGGGCGGTGATGTCGAACAGCGTGTAGGCGAGGGTCAGGTGGTGCACGTCCGCCGGCAGGTCGCGGTCGACGATGAAACGCACCGGCATCTCGATGCGTTCACCCGGCTGCAGCACCTGCTGGGTGAAGCAGAAGCACTCGGTCTTGTGGAAATAGGCGGCGGCCTTGGAGGGCGAGATGCTGGGGATCGCCTGGGCGCTCATCGGCTTGTCGGTGGTGTTGTGGGCGATGAACAGCATTTCGTTGCTGGCCCCCGGGTGCACCACCAGGTCGTCCGCCTTGGAGCGGAACTCCCAGGTCATGTCCGCCGCGTTGGTGGCGAGGAACTGCACGCGCACCTGGCGCTTGTCGTCCTGCACCTGGCTGCCTTCGTAGGCGCTGGCGTTGGTCTTGCCGTTGATGCCGAAGGCGACGCACATGACGTCGTAGATCGGCACAAGGGCGAAACCGAAGCCGAACATCGCCACCACCAGCACCAGCAGGCGCTGGATCAGACGGCGGGTTCCCAGCTCGCCGTCCATGTCACTTCACCTCGGGCGGGGTGCTGAAGGTGTGGTACGGCGCCGGCGAGGGCACGCTCCATTCCAGCCCCTCGGCACCGTCCCAGGGCTTGGCCGGGGCGGGTTTGCCGCCACGGATGCACTTGATGACGATGAACAGGAACAGCAACTGGGTGGCGCCGAAGGTGAAGGCGCCGATGGAGGAGACCATGTTGAAGTCGGCGAACTGCAGGTTGTAGTCGGGGATGCGCCGGGGCATGCCGGCCAGCCCCACGAAGTGCATGGGGAAGAAGGCGAGGTTCATGCCGATGAAGCTCATCCAGAAATGCAGCTTGCCGAGGGTCTCGTCGTACATGTGGCCGGTCCACTTGGGCAGCCAGTAGTAGGCCGAGGCGAAGATGCCGAAGATGGCGCCGGGCACCAGCACGTAGTGGAAGTGCGCCACCACGAAGTAGGTGTCGTGGTACTGGAAGTCCGCCGGGGCGATGGCCAGCATCAGCCCGGAAAAGCCGCCGATGGTGAAGAGGATGACGAAGGCCACGGCGAACAGCATCGGTGTCTCGAAGGTCATCGAGCCCTGCCACATGGTGGTCGCCCAGTTGAACACCTTCACCCCGGTGGGCACGGCGATCAGCATGGTGGCGTACATGAAGAACAGCTCGCCGGTGAGCGGGATGCCCACCACGAACATGTGGTGCGCCCAGACGATGAAGGAAAGGAAGGCGATGGAGGCGGTGGCGTAGACCATCGAGGTGTAGCCGAACAGCGGCTTGCGGGCGAAGGCCGGGATGATCGAGCTGACCGCGCCGAAGGCGGGCAGGATCATGATGTACACCTCGGGGTGGCCGAAGAACCAGAACACGTGCTGGAACAGCACCGGGTCGCCACCCCCCGCCGCGTTGAAGAAGCTGGTGCCGAAGTGGATGTCCATCAGCATCATGGTCACGCAGCCGGCCAGCACCGGCATCACCGCGATCAGCAGGAAGGCGGTGATCAGCCAGGTCCAGACGAACAGCGGCATCTTCATCAGGGTCATGCCCGGGGCGCGCAGGTTGAGGATGGTGGCGATCACGTTGATCGCGCCCATGATCGAGCTGATGCCCATGAGGTGGATGGCGAAGATGAAGAAGGTGACGCTCTCCGGCGCATAGGTGGTGGACAGCGGGGCGTAGAAGGTCCAGCCGAAGTTGGGCCCGCCGCCGGCGCTGAACAGGGTGCTGATGAGCAGGCCGAAGGCCGCCGGCAGCAGCCAGAAGCTGAAGTTGTTCATGCGCGGCAGGGCCATGTCCGGCGCGCCGATCATCAGCGGGATCATCCAGTTGGCCAGGCCGACGAAGGCCGGCATCACCGCGCCGAAGACCATGATCAGGCCGTGCATGGTAGTCATCTGGTTGAAGAACGCCGGTTCGACGATCTGCAGGCCGGGCTGGAACAGCTCGGCGCGGATCACCATGGCCATGGAGCCGCCCAGCAGGAACATGGCAAAGGCGAACCACAGGTACAGGGTGCCGATGTCCTTGTGGTTGGTGGTGAGCACCCAGCGCATCAGGCCCTTGGCCGGGCCGTGGTGGTGATCATGCCCGGCATGATCGTGGCCATCGTGGCCCGGATCGATCACTGCACTCATGTCATTTCTCCTCGGCTTGTTTGAGGGCCAGGACTTCCTTGGGCGTGACCATGTCGCCCGTGTTGTTGCCCCAGGCGTTGCGCTCGTAGGTGATCACGGCGGCGATATCGACTTCCGAAAGCTGTTTGCCGAAGGCGGCCATGGCGGTGCCGGGCTTGCCGTGGAAAACGATGTCGAGGTGGCCTTCCTTGGGCCCGGTGGCGATCTTCGAGCCCTTCAGCGCCGGGAACATGGGCGGCATGCCCTGCCCCTCGCCCTGGTGACAGGCGGCGCAGGCGGTGTGGTAGACCTTGTCGCCGCGGGCCACCAGTTCGTCGAGGGTCCAGTCCTTCTCGGTCAGTTCCTTGACCTTGGCCACCTCGGCCTTGCGCTCGGCGAGCCAGACGGCGAAGTCTTCGCGGGACTTGGCCTCGACCACGATGGGCATGAAGCCGTGGTCCTTGCCGCACAGCTCGGCGCACTGGCCGCGGTAGAGGCCGGGCTTGTCGATGCGCGTCCAGGCCTCGTTGACGAAGCCGGGGATGGCATCGCGCTTGACCGCCAGCGCCGGCACCCACCAGGAGTGGATGACGTCGGCGGCGGTGATCAGGAAGCGCACCTTGGTGCCCACCGGAATCACCAGCGGCTCATCCACCTCCAAGAGGTAGTGCTCGCCCTTGTCGGCCTTGTTCTGGATCTGTTCGGCGGGCGTGGCCAGGTTGCTGAAGAATTCGACGTCCTGGCCCAGGTACTTGTAGTTCCACTTCCACTGGTAGCCGGTGATCTGGATGTCCAGCTCCGACTCGGAGGTGTCGTAGATCTTGATCAGGGTGCGGGTGGCCGGCACTGCCATCGCCACCAGGATCACGAAGGGCACGACGGTCCAGAGGATCTCCACCGTGGTGCTTTCGTGGAAGTGGGAGGGCTCCTGGCCGGTGGAACGGCGGTGGACGAGCATCGACCAGAACATCACGCCGAAGACGATCACGCCGATCACGACGCAGATCCAGAAGATCGTCATGTGCAGGTCGAATACGCTCTGGCTGACCTCCGTAACGCCGGGCGACATGTTGACCGTCCAGGCCGCTTGAACCGGAGTCAACGTCAACCACAGCAGGAATCCCATCCAGGCACGCGGATGTCGCATCATTGCGGGTTCCCCTTATCGTTCTTGTTCTTCCCGCCGGCTGGGCCAGCGGCTGGGGGACGGTCGTCAATACGGCTGACTTTAACGGCCGACCTCTAGCACGTGGTGCACAGTCGGGTGTCATCAGGTAACGCCTTCGGGTCGGAGTATAGACAGGGGGACCGACCTGGCAATCAGCGGGGAAACTTATCCTGTGCGGAACGTTCGCAGCGGCGCAGGCCGCGCCGGGCGTGGCTTCGCTGATAAAGTAAATGGGAGCCGTTATCGCTTGGATGCATAAGCGTTAAGCGATTATGACAATCCGGTCTTAGCCGCCGACCCCGGCAGGCTAAGGTCTGTTCTTCCCATCCCATGTCCTGAATCAGGAGCAGTCATGAACACCCTCGCCCTGCGCGAACTGATCCGCCAGGCCCACGCCCAGGAAGCCGCCCACGGCCATCTGGCGCGCCTGCTCGATGCCCAACTGTCCCGCCTGCACCCGGCCATCCGCCTGCCCGGCAGCGATGCCCACGGGGTGCTCTCGCGCTTCGTCGCGGCCTACATCGACCAGGTGCCGGACGTGCTCGACGCCGCCGCCAGCGTCGCGGCCGAGGCCGGTATCGAGGCGGAGGTGAAGCCGATGCTGAAGGTGGCCGAGCACTTCTTCCTGCAGCCTCCCAGCGTGGTGGAGGGACACGAAGGGCTGGACGGCCTGCTGGACGAAGCCTACCTGGCCCATCGTCTGGTGGAAGAGGTGAACGACCGCTACATCGCCCACCTGGGCGAGCCGCTGATCCCGCTGGACACCACGGTGGCCAACCTGATCGCCCACCAGCTCATCGGCGAGCCCTTCGCCAATCAACTGGACGAGGCCGTCCACCTGGCGGTGGACGGCATGCTGGACCCGGGCGTGTTCCAGCGCGAGTCGGTGCAGCAGTACCGCGCGCGGCTGCACGACCCTAAGGTGGAGGCGGCGTGGAAGCGCTGGCCCTGCCTGTCGCGCCAGCTCGGCGTCGAGCTGCAACTGGACCCGGCACCCTGCGCCATCGCCTGACCCTCAGACCGTCCGCCCCCGCAGGCTCAGCCGTCGCCCCTCCAGGCGCCGGTTGAGCCCGCGCGCTTCGATGCACAGCCCGCCGCCCTGGCGCTCGGCGTTGCGGCCCCAGTCCTGCAGCAGCTCCATGCAGGCGTGGTCGATGTAGCTGAGCCGGTCCAGCGGCACATGCAGCCGCATGCTCGGCGCCACACCCTCCAGGGTCGCCGCCAGTTGCGGCACCCGCAGGAAGGTGGCCGCGCCCATCAGACGCAGTTCTGCCTCGTCCGGACCGATGGGCACCAGGGCGACCTTCAGCCGGGAGGCCTTCCAGGCCAGCTTGGCCAGGGTCAGGCCGAAGCCGATCAGCACCCCGCTGAGCAGGTCGAAGGCGACGATGCCCAGCGCCGTGGCGGCATGGATCGCCAAGGGTGCGCGCCCATAGCGGCCAAGGCCGCGCAGGCTCTTGAGGTCCACCAGCTTGATGCCCGTGTAGACCAGCACACCGGCCAGGCTGGCGATGGGGATCTGCTGCAGCAGGCCCGGCAGCAGCGCCACCAGGGCCAGTAGCCAGGCGCCGTGCAGCACCGCCGAGAGACGGGTCCGCGCGCCGGCCTGGACGTTGGCCGAGCTGCGCACGATCACCCCGGTCATCGGCAGGGCGCCGAGCACCCCGCACAACAGGTTGCCAATGCCCTGGGCCGACAGCTCGCGGTCCAGGTCGGAGCGCGGGCCGCTGTGCATGCGGTCCACCGCTGCTGCGGAGAGCAGCGTCTCGGCACTGGCGACGAAGGCCAGCACCAGCGCCACCAGCAGCAGTTGCGGGTCGGCCAGTCGCAGCAGGTCCGCCGGCTGCAGCCAGTCGATGGCCTCGCCGAGGGTGGCCGGCACCTGCACACGGTTCACCTGCAGGTCGAGGCCGCTGGCCACCAGGGTGGCGAGGCCGACGCCGATCAGCGCACCGGGCAGGAAGCGCAACGCACCTGGCCGCCAGCGCTCCCAGGCCAGCATCACCAGGATGGTACCGAGCCCCAGCAGGGCGGCATCGAGGCCGCCACCCGGGCCGAACAGACGGGCCGCCTCCAGCAGGGTCGCCGGGAAGGCCAGCAGGTTGTCCAGGCCCGAGGCCTGGGGGCTGGCGTCGAACATCACATGGACCTGGGACAGCACGATGAGGATGCCGATGCCGGCCAGCATCCCCTGCACCACCGCCGGTGCGGTGACGCGGAACCAGCAGCCCAGGCGCAGGCGGCCGGCCAGCAGTTGCAGGGCACCGGCCAGCACCAGGACCGGCCCGAGCATGGCCACGCCGTGCTCGCGAACCAGTTCGAAGACCAGCACGGCCAGCCCGGCCGCCGGGCCGCTGACCTGCAGCGGCGAGCCGGCCAGCCAGCCCACCACCAGGCCGCCGATGATGCCGGTGACCAGGCCCTTGGCCGGCGGCATGCCGGAGGCGATGGCGATACCCATGCACAGCGGCAGGGCGACGAGGAAGACCACCACCGAGGCGAGCACCTCCCGTGGCAATGAGTTCTTGAGTTCAGCAAGGCGCATGGCGTGTTCTCCTGAGCGCAGCATGGGGTACGGCGGCCCAGCGGGCGCCGTTGCAAGGGACGGGCGTCAGGGCGTCAGGACGCCAGGTAGCGGGGACGCGGGGTGGCCATGCTCGCGCTGGCCTCCTCCAGCGGGCGGAAGCGACCCGTCTCGGCGTCGTAGGCGCGGATGGCAGCGGTCTCGATGTCGTAGACCCAGCCATGGATGAACAACTGCCCGGCCGCCAGGCGCGCAGCGACGGCAGGGTGGGTGCGCAGGTGGTCCAGTTGGGCCACCACGTTCTCCTCGGTGAGCACGCCAAGGGTGTCGTGCCCGGCGCAGTCGCAGTTGCGCTCCACCAGGCTGCGGGCCACCTCGGCATGGCGCAGCCAGGCACGCACGGTGGGCATGCGGCCAAGGCTCTCGGGGGCCAGCACCGCCTTCATGGCGCCACAGTCCGAATGGCCGCAGACGATGATGTGCTGCACGCCGAGGGCCAGCACGGCGTATTCGATGGCGGTGGAGACGCCGCCATTCATCTGTCCGTAGGCCGGCACCAGGTTGCCGACATTGCGGGTGACGAACAGGTCGCCGGGCGAGCTCTGGGTGATCAACTCCGGGACGATGCGCGAATCGGCGCAGGTGATGAACATGGTGCGTGGAGCCTGGCTGCGTGCCAGACGCTGGAACAGCGCCTGCTGTTCGGGGAACGCCTGCTCCCGAAAGCGTCGGCAGCCGTCCACCAGCGCGGCGAAGGTGGCCTCGGCGGGGGTGTCACCGAGGCCGGCAGACTGCCCGGGTCGAATGCTGAGAATGTCCTGTTTCATGGGTCCTCCTGAAGGTCGGATGGGCGTCATGCCCAGTGCTCCGCCACGGGTTGGCGGATGGCGCTTCAACTAGGCGGTCGGAGCCCCTACAGACCTTAAACACGAGCCTTAACCCAACCTGAATAGGCCGCTCTGGTACGCAACTTACAGACGAGCGGAGGATGGCACGCCGCCAGCCCCGGCCAGGGACGCAGCGTGCCGGGCAGGGCGCGGAACGGAGGGGGCGCAACGAAGAACAGGAGGCGGGAAGGAACAGGCCAGGCCCCGGCCGCAGCCGGGGCGCCAGGGCTTACAGGTAGCGGGCGCGGGGCGTGGCCATTGGCAGCGGGCCATCGCCGATGGTGCGGAAGCGGCCGCTCTCGGCGTCGTAGGCACGGATGGCGGCGGTCTCGATGTCGTAGACCCAGCCGTGGATGAACAACTGGCCGCTGGCCAGGCGTGCGGCCACCGAGGGGTGGGTGCGCAGGTGGTCCAACTGGGCCACCACGTTCTCTTCGGTCAGCACACCGAGGGTCTCGTGGTTGGCGCAGCCACAGTTCTCGGCGACCACGGTACGGGCCACTTCGGCATGGCGCAGCCAGGCCTTGACGGTGGGCATGCGCTTCAGTTGCTCGGGGTTGAGCACCGCCTTCATGGCGCCGCAGTCGGAGTGGCCGCAGATGATGATGTGGTGCACGCCGAGGGCCATGACGGCGAACTCGATGGCGGTGGAAACGCCACCGTTCATCTGCCCATAGGGCGGCACCACGTTGCCGACGTTGCGGGTGACGAACAGGTCGCCGGGGGAGCTCTGGGTGATCAGCTCCGGGACGATGCGCGAGTCGGCGCAGGTGATGAACATGGCGCGGGGTTTCTGCTCATGGGCCAGACGTTTGAACAGCTCTTCCTGCTCCGGATAGACCTGGTCGCGGAAGCGCTGAAAACCTTCGACGATGTTGCGCAGCGCTTCTTCGGCGCTTTCTTGGGGTTGCGGGGTATCGTGCTCGTCGCTCATGCCGACCTCATTCGCCTTAGGACTCTGTAGGGGTAGGTGGGATTACTTTACCGACACGGTAGGATTTATCCGACCCACTACAGGACACCGTTCGGCGCGCTCCGGTCACACCTCGGACGCGGAAAACCCATGCCGCTCATCCCATCACTCAGAGCAGGGCCATCTGCCCACCAGGCGGACAGAAGCGCGAGCAGTCCAGCGCCACATCACTGCGCTTCTCCAGCCCCAGGCGACGCATGGCTACCGCAAAGCGCCGGGCCAGCAGCGCGGCAAAGGCGCCTTCGCCGGTAAAGCGCTTGCCGAAGCGGCTGTCGTACACCTCGCCACCCCGGCACTGACGGATGATGCTCATCACGTGGGCGGCGCGCTGCGGGTAGTGGGCCTGCAGCCATTCCTCGAACAGCGGCGCCACCTCCCGGGGCAGGCGCACCAGCATGTAGGAGGCACTGCGCGCACCGGCATCGCGGGCCGCCTCCAGCAGGCTTTCCAGCTCGCTGTCGTTGATCATCGGGATCATCGGCGAACAGAGCACGCCCACCGGCACGCGGTTTTCACGCAGCACGCGGATCGCCCGCAGCCGTGCGGAGGGCGCCGCGGCGCGGGGTTCGAGCACGCGCTTGAGGTCATCGTCGAGGGTGGTGAGGCTGATCATCACCTTGACCAGGCGCTGCTCGGCCAACTGGGTCAGCAGGTCGAGGTCGCGCAACAGCAGCGAGCCCTTGGTAACGAGGGTCAGCGGGTGGCGGTAACGCAGCAGCACCTCCAGCACCTGGCGGGTGATGCGGTGCTCGCGCTCGATGGGCTGGTAGGGGTCGGTGTTGGCCCCCAGGGCGATGGGCGCGCACTGGTAGCCCGGCTTGCTCAACTGCTGCTCCAGCAAGGCGGCGGCGTTGGTCTTGGCGATCAGCCGGGTCTCGAAATCGATGCCTGGGGACAGGTCCCAATAGGCGTGGCTGGGCCGCGCGTAGCAGTAGATGCAGCCGTGCTCGCAGCCCCGGTAGGGGTTGATGGAGCGGTCGAAGGGCAGGTCCGGCGACTGGTTGCGGGCGATGATGCTCTTGGCTGTCTCGATGCGCACTTCAGTGGCGCGGGTCGGCGGCACCTCCTGGTACCAGCCGTCGTCCTCGGCCACCGAGAGGGTCGGGGCGAAGCGGTTGCAGGGGTTGCTGCCGGTTCCCCGACCACGGGGCGGGAGGGTGACGGTCATGGCGGGGCGCTCCGAAAATACTGTATGCATAAACAGTATATTCGGACAGCGTACTGCGCCAGACGGTTTTCGTCGGAAAGCCCTACTCGTCCTCGCTCGGCGGCGTGAACGGCTCGATCAGGTACTGCCGACCATGGGCCTTGCAGTCGGCCAGCGTGCCTTCGGCGGAGGCGCGCAGTTGCAGGAAGCTGCTGCCGAAGCGCTGCTCGTCGGTATCCACCAGGCCGTTCTTGAGGTCCACCGAATTGGTCATGGCCATGGAGTCGGCGTACTTGAATTCATCGCCCCAGCCGGACTTGCCGCCCCAGAGGACGATGCGCTCGCCCTCCTGCCAGTGCACCGCCGCCTTGCGCGACCCATCCGCCCACTGGTAGCCGACCACGCAGAAGTGGTTGGGCTGGTCGTTGCGCTGGGCCTGCACCAGCAGGTAGCGCATGTCCTGCTCGGGGTTGGCGAAGGCCTTGTCCGCGTTGATGTCGAAGCGGGCCACCTGGTCGGAGAACACCGAGGGGCCGAAGGATTCGGCCGCGCACAGGCCGAGGACCGCGAAGAGCAGGGTGCCGGAGAGCCATCCGGCCAGGCGTGGGCTGTTCATTTCTTCGGTTTACCCGGGTTGTTGGGGTTGTCGATGAAGGCCTGGGTGAGGGTGAAGAACGCCTGACCGCCCACGTCCGCCACCTTGACGAAGTTGCCCCCCGGGCTGCCGGAGTTGCTGGTCCGCCAGGCGAATACCTTGGACGGTGCCGGAGCACCCAGCTTGGCCCCGCTGGCCACGTCCAGGGCGTTCTGCACGTGCTGGCGCATGCGCTCGAAGCGGGTGTCGCTGCCGTCGTTGGCCAGCCGCAGGAACTCGTCGATGTTGGCCTGCTTGGCGCCAATGTTCGGGTAGTTGCCGAAACCTTCGAACTGCAGCGGCTGCTTGGCAGTGATGAAGGCCGTCATGGTCTTGCCGGCAGGTTTGCCGAAGTGCTTGGGGTCGGAGAACGCCATGCGGTTCTCGATCACCTGGCGCATCCACTGCATGGACTTCAGCGCCTCGGCGTTGTCGGTATTGGGCTTGGGCGCAATGGACTCGGCGAGCAGCAGCCGCGCCAGACAGCCTTCGTCAGTGGTGGGATCGGGCAGGCTGAGCTTGCCGGTCACTTCGATCGAGACATGGATACCCGATGGCAGCCCGTCGACCGCCGAGAAGGCCTCGACCCGAACCGCCGGGCAGGCCCGCAGTGCCGTGAGCACCACGGTCTGTTCCGCCTGGCGGTCGTTGGGGTTCTGCTTGACCTCGATGCAGGCGTTGGCGCTCTTGACCACGTAATGCTTCTTGCCCGGGCCAAGGCCGTTCAGCCGCAGCCTGAGGACGTTGCCGACCACCAGTTGGACGGTGCCGACGACCGGCTTGTTGTTTCGGGTGAAGGTGGGCACTGGGGAATCTCCTTGCGCTGTCGCTGCGTCGTGCTGCAGCTCCCTGTGCGCGGCGGCACAGCCGGGGAAACTACTCCCGGCCCCGCCACCGGGCAAGGCGGCCACGCGGCGGAAGTGACGCAGTTCGCCTCACGCCTCGCGGGCGCAGCGCTCCAGGGCATCGAGGTCGGCCGCCATGATCGCCGCCAGGTGCCGGCTGACTTTCTCCACCGGCCAGTCCCACCAGGCAATGGCCAGCAGGCGCTCCACCACCGCGTCGGGGAAGCGCTGCTTCAGCGGCTCGGCCGGGTTGCCGCCGACCACGGTGTAGGGCGGCACGTCGCGGGTCACCACCGAGCGCGAGGAGATGATGGCGCCGTCGCCGATCTTCACCCCGGGCATGATCAGCGCCTCGTAGCCGATCCACACGTCGTTGCCGATCCGGGTGTCGCCCTTGTTGGGGAACTCCGACAGGTCGGGCATGTGGTGTTCCCAGCCACCGCCGAAGATCTGGAAGGGGTAGGTGGAGAAGCCGGAGAGCTTGTGGTTGGCGCCGTTCATGATGAACTTCACCCCACGGGCGATGGCGCAGAAGCGCCCGATCACCAGGCGGTCACCGATGAAGGGGAAGAGGTAGAGCACGTTGCGCTCGAAGTGCTCCGAATCCTCCGGGTCGTCGTAGTAGGTGTATTCGCCGATCTCGATCTGCGGGTTGCTCACCGTGTTGCGGATGAAACAGACCTGGGGGAAGCCCGCCATGGGGTGCGGGTTGCGAGGGTCGGGGCCGTGCATGGCACCTCCTGTGCGCTGCGAAGGGGGAAGGGAGAGCCGCTGGGTCAGCCCGGCAGGCGGCGCACCCGAAGGTTGCCGTAGCCGTTGGCGGCCGGTTCACCAGCGATCTCGACCCGGCCCTGGGCAGCCAGTTCCCGTGCTCGCCAGAAGAGGAAGAAGTCGGTGGCGAAGAAACCGTCGCAGTTGGCCATGACGTCGGCCATCACCCGTGCCAGCGGCTGCCAGTCAGTGCTGCAGCACTGCAGCAGATCGGCGTCGATGAAACTGAAATCCTCGCCATGGAAGACCTCCTGCCGCCAACGGCGGATGCCGGCACCTTCGGCCAGCACGCTGCGCCATTGCGTTGCCAGGTAGTGACGACGCTCGGGCCCCACCTGCCTCGGCAGGTAGCGCTCGGCCAGGTCGGTCGGCGTGTGCATGGCCACTGCGCGGCGGTGGCTGACGCTGCTGTCGCCGCTGCCGCAGGGCACTTCCCAGAACGGCAGGTCGCTGTGCTCCAGTACCGCGGCAACACGGGCCAGCAGCAACTGCTCGGAGGCGCTGTCGCCGTGCCAGACGGTCACCCCATGGTCCTGATCGGCCAACCCGGCGAGCCACTGCGCATCCGCCCCCAGGTCACGCTCGAAGTCCGGCATCGGGTGCACACCCTCCGGCCAGACCGCCCGCCAGAAGGCGGAACGGCGGGTGCAGGGCGGCTGCTCGATGTCCTTGAGCGGGCCGACGGCGAGGTCGTCACGCAGCACCCGCAGCCACTCATGGGCCACGGAATCACCGAGGACGATGCCGACGCCTTCGGCCGCGTTGTCACCACATACCAGGTGCCACATGACGCCCTCCTTGGCCTTGTCGCTACTCGCTGGATTTCTTCAGCTTGGGATTGGGGAAGAACTGCACGCTCTGCACCTTGGGGTCGGCCGGCTTGGGCTTGGCCTGGTTGACCCGGGTGCCGAGCTCCTTGGGCACCGACTGGCCCTGGGCGTTGAGGGTGTCGGCGTAGCCGCAGCCGACGCACTGGCGGTGCGGTACGCCGTCCTCGTCCCACATCTGGATCTTGTCCATCTCGCTGCAGGCGGGGCACACGGCCCCGGCGATGAAGCGCTTCGGCGTGGCACTCATGCCGCGTCCTCCGTGAGGCCGCTGTGGCGCAGCAGGGCGTCGATGGAGGGCTCGCGACCACGGAAGTCGACGAACAGCACCATGGGCGCCTGGGAACCGCCCCGGGCGAGGATGGCGTCGCGGAAGGCACGGCCGGTGGCCGGGTTGAGCACGCCTTCTTCCTCGAACTTGGAGAAGGCGTCGGCAGAGAGCACTTCGGCCCACTTGTAGCTGTAGTAACCGGCGGCGTAACCCCCGGCGAAGATGTGCGCGAAGCTGTTGGCGAAGCGGTTGAACGCCGGTGGGCGCATCACTGCCACTTCGTCACGCACCGCTTCCAGCACGTCGAGCACGCTGCGGCCGTCGCCGTGGGTGGCATGCAGTTCGAAGTCGAACAGGGAGAACTCCAGTTGGCGGACCATCATCAGGCCGGACTGGAAGTTCTTCGCCGCCAGCATCTTGTCCAGCAGGTCCTGAGGCAGGGGTTCGCCGCTCTGGTAGTGGCCGGAGATCAGCGCCAGGCCTTCCGGCTCCCAGCACCAGTTCTCCATGAACTGGCTGGGCAGCTCGACGGCGTCCCAGGCCACGCCGTTGATGCCTGAGGCACCGGCATGCTCGACGCGGGTCAGCAGGTGGTGCAGGCCGTGGCCGAACTCGTGGAACAGGGTGGTGACTTCGTCGTGGGTCAGCAGCGCGGGCTTGTCGCCGACGGCCGGGGTGAAGTTGCACACCAGGTTGGCCACCGGGGCGACCAGTTCGCCACGGGCGTTGCGGCGCTTGTCGCGGGCACCGTCCATCCAGGCGCCGCCGCGCTTGTTGGCGCGGGCGTAGAGGTCGAAGAAGAAGCGGCCGACGTGCTCGCCGTTCTCGCGGATCTCGAACAGGCGCACGTCCGGGTGCCAGGTGTCGAAGCCGCTGAGTTCGCGGATTTCGATGCCGTAGAGCTTCTGCACGATGGCGAACAGGCCAGTGAGCACCTTGTCGATGGGGAAGTAGGCGCGCAGGGTTTCCTGGGAAATGTTGTAGCGCTGCTCGCGCAGCTTCTCGCTGAAGTAGCCGACATCCCAGCTCTTCAGGTCGGCAACGCCACGTTCGGCGGCGAAAGCCTTGAGCTCGTCCAGGTCACGGGCGGCGAAGGGCTTGCTGCGCTGGGCCAGGTCCCGCAGGAAGCCGAGCACCTGGGGGGTGGTCTCGGCCATCTTGGTGGCGAGGGACAGGTCGGAGAAATGGGCGAAGCCCAGCAGGCGGGCCAGTTCCTGGCGCAGGTCGAGGATCTCGGCCATTACCGGGCCGTTGTCGTTCTGGCCGGCGTTGGGGCCCTGGTCGGAGGCACGGGTGGCGTAGGCGGTGTAGACCTCTTCGCGCAGGGCGCGGTCGTCGGCGTAGGTCATCACGGCGTAGTAGCTGGGGAATTCCAGGGTGATCAGCCAGCCGTCCAGGCCCTTGGCCTCGGCGGCCTGCTTCATCTGCGCCTTGGCCGAGTCGGTGAGGCCGGCGAGGGCGGCTTCGTTGGTGACGTGCTTGGTCCAGGCCTGGGTGGCGTCCAGCAACTGGTTGGAGAAGCGGCTGCCCAGCTCGGAGAGCTTCATCTGGATCTCGCCATAGCGCTGCTGCTTGTCGGCAGGCAGGTCGATGCCGGAGAGGCGGAAGTCACGCAGGGCGTGTTCGAGGATGGTCTTCTGCGCCACATCGAAGCCAGCGGCCTCGGGGCTGGCGGCCAGGGCCTCGTAGGCCTGGAACAGGGCGCGGTTCTGGCCCATTTCGGTCCAGTACTCGGACAGCTTGGGCAGGCAGGCCTCGTAGGCGTTGCGCAGTTCGGCGCTATTGCAGACGGCGTTGAGGTGGCTCACCGGGCTCCAGGCACGACCCAGGCGCTCACCCAGTTCGTCCAGCGCCAGCACCAGGCCCTTCCAGCTGGGGGTGCCGTCCTGCCCGGCCAGCAGCGCGGCGAGGGCGGCGCGGTTGTCGGCCAGGATCTGGTCGACGGCGGGCTCGACGTGCTCGGGCTTGATGGTGGAGTAGGGGGGCAGGTCGAAATCTTGCAGGAGGGGATTGCTGGAACTCACGGCATTCACCTGTAGCGTCTTGGAAAAGGGTTCTAGGCTCGGAAAAACAAGAAGGGGGCGCAAGGCCCCCTCAACGAATCACTTTTTCTTGCTGGTCCGCGACATGGACCAGGCGCCGTTCTGTGGTAGACCGCTGACCCCCTTGGCGACCTTCTGGATCTCCCCTCCCTGGCGCAGGAATGCTGCGACCTGATCCTCGAGGGTTGCACGGGTTTCCAGGGCCACTTCGGCTTCAGCCTTACGTGCAGAAGCTCTGATACGCAGGGTGGACATGACACTCTCCTTATCCAAAGGCGGCCAGCCAGTATGCCAGATTCTTGACAGCTTTGCAGAAATAGTGTTCCGACAGCCGGAAACCGACGTGCCAGAGGGTTCTCCGAACCGTGTGGGCCGCATCTTAATTACAATCGTCTTCCACCACAGCCACAGGACTTTCTATGAACCCGATTAGAGCCTACCGCGGCCTGTCGCCCCAGCTGGGCGAGCGGGTCTTCGTCGATCCGACCGCCGTGGTGATCGGCGACGTGCACCTGGGCGAGGACAGTTCGGTGTGGCCGCTGGCGGTCATCCGCGGCGACATGCACCGCATCCGCATCGGCGCCCGCACCAGCGTGCAGGACGGCAGCGTGCTGCACATCACCCACGCTGGCCCGTTCAACCCCGACGGCTTCCCTCTGGAGATCGGCGACGACGTGACCATCGGCCACAAGGCCCTGCTCCATGGGTGCCGGATCGGCAGCCGGGTGCTGATCGGCATGGGCTGCATCGTGATGGACGGCGCGGTGATCGAGGACGGCGTGGTGCTCGGCGCCGGCAGCCTGGTGCCGCCGGGCAAGCGCCTGGTCACCGGCTACCTCTACGTCGGCAGTCCGGTGCGCCAGGCGCGCCCGCTGACCGACAAGGAAAAGGCCTTCTTCACCTACAGCGCCGCCAACTACGTGAAGCTGAAGAACCACCACCTCGCCGAACACCCCGGCGCCTGAGCCGCCCCCTTCCCGACAGCAGGACCGCATGCGCTACCCGAACATCCTCTTCGACCTCGACGGCACCCTCACCGACCCGCGCGAGGGCATCACCCGCTCCGTGCAGTACGCCCTGGCCCAGCTCGACATCCACGAGCCGGACCTGGCGCAACTGGAACACTTCATCGGCCCGCCGCTGCTGCAGTGCTTCATGCAGACCTACGGCCTCAGCGAGGCACGCGCCTGGGACGCGGTGAACCACTACCGCGACCGCTTCAAGGTCACCGGCCTCTACGAGAACCGCGTGTTCGACGGCATCGACGCATTGCTCGCGCGCCTCGCCCAGCAGGGTCGCACCCTGTACATCGCCACCAGCAAGCCCACCGTGTTCGCCCGCGAGATTGCCCGGCACTTCGGCTTCGACCGGCACTTCCGGCACATCTACGGCAGCGAGCTGGACGGCACACGCACCCACAAGGTGGAGCTGATCGCCCACCTGCTGGCGGAAGAGGGGCTGGACCCGGCGGACACGCTGATGATCGGCGACCGCAAGCACGACCTCATCGGCGCCAGCCAGAACGGGCTGCACGCCGCCGGCGTCGGCTATGGCTTCGGCAGCCGCGAGGAACTGATGGCCGAGGCGCCGACCTACTACTTCGCCACCCTCGGCGAGCTGGACCGCGCCTTCGGCTGAGGTCAATTGCCGTTGCGCTGGTAGAGGATCTTGCGGGTGCCGTTCTCGCAGGAGCCGACCACCATGTTGGGGTCCTCCACCTCGCTGGCGGGCACGATCTCCAGGGTGTAGGCCGTCACCCCGGCGGCCTGGATCTTCACCTCGATCTCGGCCTTCAGTTCCTCGCACGGCTTGGGCGCGGCCATCGCCGCGCCCGAGACCAGGCCACACAGCATCACCAGCATCCACCGCTTCATCGTGCGTCTCTCCCTTGTCTCGAATCCGCTGTCATTCGACCGGAGCCGCCGGGGCGGAGTTCGCCGCCTGCAGCTCGGCCAGGCGCGCTTCCCGTGCCGCCACCGGCAGGGCCGCCAGCGTCGCCACCCGGGCGTGGAAATCGCTCCAGCCCTCTGCCTGGCGATACAACGCGGCGAAGGCCGGCACCCAGCGGTCGTAGAGGCCGAAAGGCAACAGCTTGGCGTTGTTCATCGGCCCCGCCATCCAGCCGTCATAGCGCCCCACGCCGCCCCAGGGGCCATCGCGCAGGGCACGGTAGTCGCGCCGCAAGCGCTCGAACTCGGCGGCCTTGGCCTCGCGCAGCTCGACGTCCGGGCGACCACTGGCATAGAGCGCCTGGAGCCGCTCGCGGCTGGCCAGCACCAGCCCGGTGAACTGCTCGCGCTGGCGCAGGGACGGGTCCTCCCGGCTCACCAGCCCCCGCGCAGCGCGCCATTGGCGCAGCCCCTCGCGCTCCACGAAGCTGGCGTAGGACTCGTTGAAGGCGCTGTCGTCGGTCACGTACAGCCGCTGGTGGGCCAGCTCATGGAAGATCACCGCCACCAGCCGATCCTCGCCCCAACCGAGCATGCTGCTGAGGATCGGGTCATCGAACCAGCCGAGGGTGGAATAGGCCTCCACGCCGCCGACCCAGGTGTCGAAGCCGTCCTCGCGCATCAGCGCTGCCGCGCCCCGGGCCCGGCCCTGCTGGTAGTAGCCGCGGTAGGCCACGCACCCGGCGATGGGAAAGCAGTGGGTGACCGGCGCCAGGGAGAACTCCGGCGTGGCGAACACATTCCACACCACGAAGGGCCTGTGGATATCCGCATAGACCCGGTAGCTGCCGTTGTCCGGCAGGGCCAGTTGCTGGCTGGCGTAGTCCCGCGCCTCCTGCGCCAGGGCCAGGCGCTGGCGCAACGCCGGGTCACGGGCCGGGTCGGCGACGATGCGCGCCACCGGTTCGCGGGCACGCAGCAACTGCCACTGCCCGGCGGCCAGTTGCCCGTAGTAGTCCAGCGTCGAGCAACCGCCCAGCACCAGGGCAAGCAGGCCGGGAACCGCGAGGGTGCGGCAGCGGTCGAGAAAGGCGAGAAAAGAGGAGGGCGGCATGCGCCGAAGCTAACGCAACGCCCCCGACCACGCCAGAAGGAGTTGCCCATGCGTCGCCTGCTCGTCCTTGCCCTGCCCCTGAAACTGGCCTGCTGCGGCCTGATCATGCCCAGCCCCGACCCGGACCAGGCCTGGATCGCCTTCGCCCCGCAGCAGCGGGGCGCACTGGAGGCCGCGCGGGTGGACGAACGCCCTCTGGAGGACGACCGCTACTTCCAGGTCCAGCCTGGGCGCCACGCCCTGGAGGTGCGCTACCGCTTCGAGGTGGACGGCAGCGCCATCGGCACCGCCCAGCCGAGCCTTGCCCGCACCTGCCTGCTGACCCTGGACTACGCCGACTTCGCCGCCGGCCAGCGCTATGAATTGCGCGCGGGGGAGATCGGTTTCCGCCCCTGGGTGCGGCTCTACGACGAGCGCCAGCGGGAAGTGGCCCGCGCCCGTGAAGGCCGCTGCGGTGATGTCTGAACGGGGCTGCCGTCGCGCCCCGGCGGGTTTATCCTGAGCGCCCGCCCCACGAGGTGATCGCCATGCACAAGCCCGCCCTGCTGCTCCTGCTCGCCAGCCTCGGCGCCTGCGCCAGCCCGTTGCCGACGCCCGACCCGAACCAGGCCTGGGTGGAGCTGCGCAGCGATCCGGGCACCACGCTGATGGCCAACCGGCAGGATGGCGAGCGAACCCGGGACGGGCGCTTCTACCAGCTCAGCCCCGGCGCCCATGAACTGGAAACCCGCTTCCAGTTCGACATCCCCGGCGGGGGCGGCTTCAACACCAGCAGCGGCCCGACCCAGCTCACCTGCCACATCCGCTTCCGCTACGACGGCTTTGCCGCCGGCCAGCGCTATCGCCTGGAAGCCCGACCGGTGGTGATGAGCGCCCAGGCGCTGCTGCGCGACGCCCAGGGCCAGGTGGTGGCGCGGGGCGACGTACTCGGCTGCGGCCCGCTCTGAGGCTCAGCCGCGCAGCCCGGCGAGGATGTCGAAGGCCCGCAGGCGGTGCTCGTGCTGGTAGACATCGCAGGTGAAGATCAGCTCGTCCGCCCCGGTCTGCTCCAGCAGCACCTCCAGCTTGCTGCGGATCTTCTCCGGCCCGCCGACCATCGCCAGGCCCAGGAAACTGCCCACCGCCTCCTTCTCGTGAGGCAGCCAGCGCCCGGCCATGCTTTCCACCGGCGGGCGCAGCACCAGGCTCTCGCCGCGCATCAGCGCCAGCACCCGCTGGTAGACGGTGGTGGCGAGGAACTCCGCCTCCTCGTCGGTGGGCGCCGCCACCAGCGGCACGCCGAGCATCACGTAGGGCGCATCGAGCACCTCGGACGGGCGGAAATGGTTGCGGTACACGCGGATCGCCTCGTGCAGGTAGCGCGGGGCGAAGTGCGAGGCGAAGGCGTAGGGCAGGCCCTTCATGCCTGCCAACTGAGCGCTGAACAGGCTTGAGCCGAGCAGCCAGATCGGCACGCGGGTGTCCATGCCGGGCATGGCGATCACCTTCTGGCCCTCCTGGCGCGGGCCCAGCAGCCGTTCCAGCTCCTCGACGTCACGCGGGAAGTCATCGGCGCCGCCCAGGCGGTCGCGCCGCAGCGCCTGGGCGGTGAAGTGGTCCGCCCCTGGCGCGCGCCCCAGGCCCAGCTCGATGCGGCCCGGGTAGAGGGTGGCCAGGGTGCCGAACTGCTCGGCCACCACCAGCGGCGCATGATTGGGCAGCATCACCCCGCCGGAGCCAAGGCGCAGGGTCGAGGTGTTGGCGGCGAGGTAGCCCAGCAGCACGGCGGTCGCCGAGCTGGCGATGCCGTCCATGTTGTGGTGCTCGGCCACCCAGAAGCGCGAGAAGCCCAGCCGCTCGACGTGCTGCGCCAGGGCCAGGGCGTTGTGCAGGGCCTGAGCGGGGCCGCCGTGGTCGCGGATCGGCGCCAGGTCGAGGACGGAAAGGGGAAGCGAGGACAGCGCAGTCATGGTGATCGGGCCTTGCGAGGGGAAGGCGGCAGGCCTTCCGTAGGACAGGATGCGCCTACTCTAAGTTGCCCCTTTCGATCGGGCCAGAAGGCACTTTTCCGTGCCTCAGGCACCTTCGGGTAAGCCCCTCACCGCTGCGGACGGGCCATTCCGGTAGAGAAAGACGCCCCGGAACGGAAAGACAACGGCAAAAAGAAGCCGGCATCACGCCGGCTTCTTCCCCGATACGGTGAATCAGTTGCGCTGGTAGACGATTTCCTTGGTGCCCGCCTCGCAGCTGCCTACCACCTTCTTGTCGGTGACGCTGCCCTTGTCGACGATCTCCAGGGTGTAGGAGGTCGCACCCTTGGCCTGGATCTTCGCGTCGATCTCGGACTTCAGCTCTTCACAGGGCTTGCCAGCGGCCATGGCCGAACCGGCAAGCACGAACACACCAGCAGCCAACAGCAGTTTTTTCATCGGTAACGCTCCCTGGTTGCAGAAAAGAAACGGCTCATGCGAGCCCTGGAGACGACCCGTCTCCAGAGTCGGCCGGGCCACCCGGGCCCGGCCGAACGCGAACAGCCTAGCCCAAGGTGCCAGGGATCTCTGTCGGACAGTCAGCTATCGCTGAGTCGGAAGCCTACTTTCAGCGTCACCTGGTAATGGCCCACCTTGCCGTTCTCGATGTGGCCGCGGGTTTCCACCACCTCGAACCACTCCAGCAGCTTGATGGTCTTGGCCGCCTGTTCCAGTGCATTGCCGATGGCGTCTTCAATGCTGGTGCGGGACGAGCCCACGATCTCGATCTTCTTGTAGGTGTGGTGATCCGACATAGCCGTTCTCCTTGCCGTAACGATGATTCGCCTGACAGTTCTGGCACGTACCTCGGGCGACACGTTCAGATTAGCTGCACTCACCTGCGCTGCCGTGATGGCAAGGGCTGGTGCTCGATGCGGTTGTCCACCCCCTGCACCGTCATCAGCGGCTCCGAACCGCTCCAGCGCAGTTGGTTTTCGGCCCCCGTCTGATTCACCACGGTCGGCCCCCTGAAGACCAGCTCCAGGTTGTGGTCGGCGCCGCTGACCTCCAGCCGCGCGTGGTTCGGGGTGCGGCCTTCGAGGGCCGCCTGGACGCGGTTCTTCGCGGTGTCCACCTCCAGGCGCTCGACGCGCCCGGCGGTGACCTGGTTCTGAATACCCGACACGCTCAGCGCCCCACTCTGTTCCAGGCTCACCTGGTGATCCGAGCCACGCACGGTAACGGCACCGCAGGTGCCGGTGAGGCGGATGTGATTACCGGAGCCGGTGATCGCCACGTCCTGCCCCTGGCAGGGCACATCACGGGTCAGGCCAACGCCGTCGATGCTCACCGGGTCGGCCTGGGCGAGGGGAGCGAGGGTCAGCGCCAGCAGGGCGCCGGCGAGGGGGAACTTGGGCATGGACGCGTCCTTCCTTCTTCCTTCCATTGGCATGCCCCGCTGTGACCGGCCTTGGCCCGGGAAGTTGCATGCCCCTGGCGCAAGCGTGTCGCCTTGGACGTCAGCGTCCCAGCTCCTGGCGCAACCAGCCCGCCAGGGCATCGGCGCGGCGGTCGGCCTGCCGGCCATTGATCCACAGCGCCAGGCGCGCGGGCGTCTCGACGAACCCCCAGGGCGCCACCAGGCGGCCCGAGGCCAGTTCATCCGCCACCAGTTGCTGCGGGGCGATGGCCACGCCCAGGCCGGCCACCGCTGCCTCCAGCAGGTAGTAGAGGTGCTCGAAGCCCTGCCCGAGGCGCAGCCGATCGACCACCAGACCCTGGGCCCCAGCCCATTGCGGCCAGGCCTGGGGCCGCGAGGCGGTGTGCAGCAGCGCCTCGTCCAGCAAGGCAGCAGGTGGCGCACCGGCCAGCCGGTCATGCCGGGCGTAGCGGGGGCTCAGCACCGGGCCGATGGATTCCGCCGCCAGCTCCACCACCCGCAGGTCCGCCGGCCAGGGCGGTGCGGCGAAGCACAGGGTGGCGTCCACCCCCGGTCGCCGAGGGTCCAGCTCGCCCTCGCTGGCGGACAACTGCAGACGCAGCTCCGGCAACTCGCGGTTGAGACGGTCCAGGCGCGGAATGAACCAGCGCGCCAGCAGACTGCCCGGGCAGGCGAGGACAAAAGGCGCCTCGTCGCTGCGCCGTGCAAGTTCGGCACAGACCCCGCGCAAGCGCTCGAAGGCCTCCGCCGTGGCGTCCCGCAGGCGCTGGCCGGCATCCGTGAGTTTTACGCCGCGTCCGTCCTTGCTGAACAGCGCCACGCCGAGGGACTCCTCCAACTGCCGCACCTGGCGGCTCACCGCCCCGTGGGTGACGTGCAGTTCATCGGCGGCACGGCTCATGCTCTGCAACCGCGCGGCAGCCTCGAAGGCGCGCAGGGCGTTGAGGGAGGGCAGGTCCTGGCTCATATCAGTCCGCCAGTTCCGGCAGGAAGGCCGTGTCCATGGCGTAGCGGCGCGGGTTGGCCGGGTCGATCAGCACCCGCACCCAGCCATCGTCGGGCAGGTGACGGGACGGATCGAACCAGAGGTTCTCGCTGTTGAACACATGCAGCTTGCCGGTGGCGGGGTTCTTCCATTGGGCGACGATGCGCCAGGGGTGCTGGCCGTTCACGCTCAGCGAACCGTTGAGCCGGACGTCGACCACCTCGGCCATCACCGCCTGGCCGGTCAGCGCCAGTTGCGCAGCGCGGCGCCGAGCCAGCAGCGGCGGCACCACGAAGCACGAGCCGATCAGGGCGAACACTGCACCGATGCCGCCGAGCACCAGGGAGCCGACCCAGTTGTCGACGAAGCTGTCCAAGTGCGCATCGCGAGGGTCGGCCGGGTCGTAGTAGACCCTCGCCGACTCGCCCAGCTCGAAGGCCGGCGGGCTGCTGCAGCCGCTGCTGGTGTGCTCCACCACCTCACCCGTCGCCGTAAGGAAGGCCACCGTCGGGCAGCCGCCGCTGATGTCGATCACCTCCGCCGTGGCCAGCGTCATGCGCGCCTGGTCGCTCAGCCGCGCCATCTGAATTGCCGCCGCACCCACGATCATCAGGCCGCCCAGGGCGGGGAACACCCACAACCATCCCAGTTTCATGCGTCGATCTTCCTGTGAATAAAAGTCACACGTTATGGCGGAATTATCAGTTTTTCTGCCACCCCGTCCAGTCGTAGACTGGCCACCATTGTCCCAGCCACCCAACGGATGACCGCCATGCCTGGTTCACAGAATTCCTATCGCAACGGCCCGGACGCCAAGGGCCTGTTCGGCGCCTTCGGCGGCCAGTACGTCGCCGAGACCCTGATGCCGCTGATCCACGACCTGGCCCGCGAATACGAGAAGGCCAAGGAAGACCCGGCCTTCATCGAAGAGCTGGCCTACTTCCAGCGTGACTACGTCGGCCGTCCGAGCCCGCTGTACTTCGCCGAGCGCCTGACCGAGCACTGCGGCGGCGCGAAGATCTACCTCAAGCGCGAAGAGCTGAACCACACCGGCGCGCACAAGATCAACAACTGCATCGGCCAGATCCTCCTGGCCCGCCGCATGGGCAAGAAACGCATCATCGCCGAGACCGGCGCCGGCATGCACGGCGTGGCCACCGCCACCGTGGCCGCGCGCTTCGGCATGGAATGCGTGGTGTACATGGGCACCACCGACATCGACCGCCAGCAGGCCAACGTGTTCCGCATGAAGCTCCTGGGCGCCACCGTGATCCCGGTCACCGCCGGCACCGGCACCCTCAAGGACGCCATGAACGAAGCCCTGCGCGACTGGGTGACCAACGTCGACACCACCTTCTACCTGATCGGCACCGTCGCCGGCCCGCACCCGTACCCGGCCATGGTCCGTGACTTCCAGGCCGTGATCGGCAAGGAAACCCGCGAGCAGCTGGCCGAGAAGGAAGGCCGCCTGCCCGACTCCCTGGTCGCCTGCATCGGCGGCGGCTCCAACGCCATGGGCCTGTTCCACCCCTTCCTCGACGACGCCTCGGTGCAGATCGTCGGCGTGGAAGCCGCCGGCCACGGCATCGAGACCGGCAAGCATGCCGCCAGCCTCAACGGCGGCGTACCGGGCGTGCTGCACGGCAACCGCACCTTCCTGCTGCAGGACGACGACGGCCAGATCATCGACGCCCACTCCATCTCCGCCGGCCTGGACTACCCCGGCATCGGCCCGGAACACGCCTGGCTGCATGACATCGGCCGCGTCGAGTACACCTCGATCACCGACCACGAAGCCCTTGAAGCCTTCCACCAGTGCTGCCGCCTCGAAGGCATCATCCCGGCCCTGGAAAGCTCCCACGCCCTGGCCGAAGTGTTCAAGCGCGCGCCCCGGCTGCCCAAGGACCACATCATGGTGGTCAACCTCTCCGGCCGCGGCGACAAGGACATGCAGACCGTGATGCACCACATGCAACAGAACCAGGAGAAGCACTGATGAGCCGCCTGCAGACCCGCTTCGCCGAGCTGAAGCAGCAGAACCGCGCCGCCCTGGTGACCTTCGTCACTGCCGGCGACCCGAACTACGACGCCTCCCTGGCGATCCTCAAGGGCCTGCCGGAAGCCGGCGCCGATGTGATCGAGCTGGGCATGCCCTTCACCGACCCGATGGCCGACGGCCCCTCGATCCAGCTCGCCAACATCCGCGCCCTGGCTGGCAAGCAGAACCTGGCCAAGACCCTGCAGATGGTCCGGGAATTCCGCGAGGGCAACCAGAGCACCCCGCTGGTGCTGATGGGCTACTTCAACCCCATCCACCACTACGGCGTCGAGCGCTTCGTCAGCGACGCCAAGGCCGCGGGCGTGGACGGCCTGATCGTCGTCGACCTGCCGGCCGAACATAACGACGACCTGTGCCAACCGGCCCAGAACGCCGGCATCGACTTCGTCCGCCTGACCACCCCGACCACCGACGACGCCCGCCTGCCGACGGTGCTCGCCGGCAGCTCCGGCTTCGTCTACTACGTCTCGGTGGCCGGCGTCACCGGCGCCGGCTCCGCCACCCTGGAGCACGTGCAGGCCGCCGTGACCCGCCTGCGCCGCCACACCGACCTGCCAGTGGCCATCGGCTTCGGCATCCGCACCGCCGAACACGCCGCCAGCATCGCCCGCCTCGCCGACGGCGTGGTGGTGGGCTCCGCCCTGGTGGACCAGATCGCCAAGGCCGAAACCGCCGAACAGGCCGTCGACGGCGTCCTCACCCTCTGCAAAACCCTGGCCGACGGCGTGCGCAGCGCCCGCGCCTGAGGAACAAGCCCACCTGTACGGGCTTCGTAGGGTGGGCTGTGGGGTGGGCCGGGCGGCGTTCCGCTTCAGCCCGCTGAGTCCGTAGGGTGGGCTTCAGCCCACCAAAGCAAAACCGCACACGAGGCAACGGATTGCCATGTCGAACTACCGCCGAAGCCTGGTGCCCGGCGGCACCTTCTTTTTCACGGTCACCCTGGCCGATCGACGCGCCACATTACTGACCGATGCCATCCACGCGCTGCGCCGGGCCTACTCCATGGCCCTGCAACGGATGCCGTTCGAAACCCTCGCCATCTGCGTACTGCCGGACCACCTGCATGCCATCTGGACGCTACCGCCCGGAGACGCCGACTTTTCCTGCCGCTGGAGCCTGATCAAGAGCCCGTTCTCCATGACGGTTCCACCGTCCCCGCGCTCGGCCAGCAAGGCGAACCGGCGAGAGAAGGGCATCTGGCAACGGCGCTTCTGGGAGCACCAGATAAGGGACCAGGACGACCTGCAGCGGCATGTGGACTACATCCACCACAACCCGGTGAAGCATGGGCTGGTCACCCAAGTGAAGGACTGGCCCTACTCGAGCTTCCATCGCTACGTGCGTGATGGGTTGCTACCGGAAGACTGGGCCGGGGTGGCCGACGAGGCCGATGGTTTTGGTGAATAGCGTGGTGGGCTGAAGCCCACCAGCCCTAGGCCCGTGCTCGGCCCAAACGGCTTATCCACAGGGACGCGAGGATCACCGCGCCGCCCAGGGCGAGGCGGGGGAGGTCGGCGTCGCGGTTCCAGATCAGCAGGTTGACCAGCAGCCCGGCGGGCACGTGGAGTTCGTTCATCACCGCCAGGGTGCCGGCGCTGACACGGGTGCTGCCCTTGACCCACCAGAACATCCCCAGGGCCGTGGCGAACAGCCCCATCCACAGCAGCACGCCCCATTGCACGGCCGTCTGCGGCAGGCGCTCGGGGTTGCCGAAGAACAGGAAGGAGGGCAGCACCAGCACCAGCGCGCCGAGGAAGAAATGGCCGAAGAAGCGGTGCAGCGGCTGCTCCACCGGGTAGCGCACCAGCAGCCGGCGGCACAGCACCTGGCCGGCGGCGAAGGTGGCGTTGGCCACCTGCAAGAGGATGAAGCCCAGCAGGTACTCCCCCTCCAGCCGGTCGAAACGGATGATCACCCCGCCACCCACCGCCACCAGTGCGGCCAGCAGCGCCCAGGGGCTGAAGCGCCGCGCCAACGCATCGTCCAGCAGGGTCACGTAGATCGGCGTGAGCACGGTGAACAGCAACACCTCCGGCACCGTGAGCACCGCGAAGCTGCGGTACAGGCACAGGTAGGTGATGCCGAACTGCAGCGCCCCGGCCAGCCAGAAACCTGCCAGCAGGCGGGCCGGCAGGCCGCGCCAGCGGGTGAAGGGCAGGAACACCAGCGCCGCGATCAGCACCCGCGCAAGCACCGCGAAGTCACTGTCCACCCGACCGGCCAGGTACTCGCCGATCAGGCTGAAGGAAAAGGCCCAGAGCAGGGTGACGATGAGCAGGAAGGGCATGGACGGCCTCCGGAAATGCGGGCCGCGATGATAGGCGCTGCCTGTTCGTTCGTCATCGCGGGTGCTTGACTGCACTTGGTAACCAAGTACAGTGGCGCCCCATGAGATCAACGAATCCTCCCACGCGGCATGCCGCCGACGACGCCCTGGAAGGGCTGTTCGTCGAAATCTTCGACGGCCACCTGGCCCCCGGCGAGGCATTGCCTGCGGAACGGCTGCTGGCCGAACGCTACGGCGTCTCGCGCATCACCGTGCGCCAGGCGGTGCACAAGCTGAAGGACGCCGGCCTGGTGGAGGTGCGTCAGGGCGGCGCCAGTCGGGTGCTGGACCCGGCCCGCGCCGATGCCCGGGTGTTCGAACTGCTGCTGCGCTACGGCGCCCGCCTGCGTTCGGATGCTGCCCGCCGCCTGCTGCGCGACCTGGACGAGTACCAGCAGCTCTACGCCATCGGCCTGCTGGAGGCGGCGGCGCGCCACGCCACGGACGACGAGCGGGCCGAGCTGCTGGCGGAGGTGGAAGGCTGCCCGGCCACACCGACGCCGGAGCAGTTGCAGGCCCTTGAGCGACGGGTGTGGCAGCGGCTCACCGCCTTCGGCCGCAACCGTGTACTGCAGATGGAGATGGCCCTGTGGCAGCGCTGGCTGGGGGAGGAGCCGCCCCCGGCGGGCGACCCGGCGGAGCAGCGCTGGTTCTACCTGACCCTGGTGCGCCAGTTGCACGCCCGGCAGGACCCGATCCCGTTCTACCTGGCCTCGGTGCGTACACCGGCCGCCTGAACCCGTCGCCACCCCGGATTGGGTGGTTTTTTTCGACCCGATCAACTTGGTAACCAAGTGGAGGTACAGGATGTACACGCGATTGCTCGATGCCCTGGGTGTTTCCCGCCGCTCCTTGCTGCGCCTGGGCGGCGCGGCGCTGCTGACCGGGCTGGCCCGGGGTGGGCAGGCCTCGCCCGGCGGGCCGCCGGACCGGCAGGTGGACGTGGTGGTGGTGGGTGCGGGCCTCTCCGGTCTGGTGGCGGCCCGACGCCTGGTGGCCGCGGGGTGCCGGGTGCAGGTGCTGGAGGCCCGCGAGCGGGTCGGCGGGCGCACCCTCAACCAGCCCCTGGGCGAGGGCATCGAGGTGGACGGCGGTGGCCAGTGGGTCGGCGGCAGCCAGCAGGCGGTGATGGGCCTGGCCGGTGAACTGGGCGTGCCGCTGGTGCCGCAGTACACCCAGGGCGAGATGGCAGCGCTGATCCAGGGTCAGCGCTACACCTTCCCGCCCGAAGGCCCCGGCCCCAAGGCACGGGCGTTGATGGACCGACTCGAAGCCATGGCGGCGCGGGTGCCGCCGGAGGCGCCCTGGAAGGCACCCCGCGCCGAGGCCTGGGACGCCATGAGCGTGGCGGCCTGGCTGAAGGCCCAGCGCGCGGACGAGGAAGCCGTCGAGGCGGTGGCGACCACCCTCTCCACCACCCTGGCCAGCGAGCCGGGGCGGGTCTCGCTGCTGTGGTTCCTGTTCTATCTGCGTTCGGCGGGCGGCTTCACCGCACTGGACGACCAGGCCCAGCAATTCCGCCTGAAAGGCGGGGCGCAGCGCCTGTCGCTGCTGCTGGCCGAGCCACTCGGCGATGCCTTGCTTACCGGCAGCGCGGTGAGCCGGATCGACGGCTGGCTGGAGGGCCCGCTGCGAGTCCATAGCGAACGGGCGGTGATCAGTGCCGAACAGGTGGTGGTGGCGATGATGCCGGCCGATGTCAGCCGCATCGGCTTCGGCCCCGCCTTGCCACCGGGCCGCGAGGCCCTGCAGCGCAACTGGGCTGCCAGCGGCGGGATCAAGGTGCACCTGCGCTACCCGGCACCGTTCTGGCGCGCGGCCGGCCTCTCCGGTGCCGGCCTGGTCACCGACGGGCTGGTGCAGATGACCGTCGACAGCACCCCGGAAGGCCGGGGGGACGGCGTGCTGCTGGCCTTCCTCGATCCGGCCCGCGCGGGCGGCGATCCGGCCCGGCGGCGCAAGCGGGTGCTGCGCGAACTGAGCCGTCTGCTGGGTGACGAAGCCGCGCGGCCGCTGGCCTATGTGGAGCAGGACTGGTCCCAGGAGCGCTGGAGCGCCGGCTGCGTGTCGCCCCTGCCGTCCGGCGTGCTGGCACGCAACGGCCACTGGCTGCGGGCGCCCCTGGGCCGGCTGCACTGGGCCGGGAGCGAGGCCTCGCCGATCTGGTGCGGTTACCTGGAAGGGGCGGTGCTGGCGGGTGAGCGGGCGGCCCAATCGGTGCTGGTGGCGCTGGGGCGGGCCTAAAGGTCGTACTCGATGGCCCCATCCTGCAGGTCGGCGAGGTCCAGCGGGCGAACCTCGCCCATCCACAGCGGAAAGTCGCGGTGGTCCTTCAGGTCGCTGCCGGTGATGGGGTGCACCAGCACGTTGAGGCCGCCGCGATTGAGCGCCAGCCAGGGCACCACGTCGCCGAACAGTTCAGGCCTGAAGGCCAGCTGGCAGCTCCAGTCCGGATGCGGGCCGACCCGCTTCTCATGGACGCGGCCCATCTTCAACGGGAAACGGCGGGCCGCCTCCTCGCACAGCGCACGGGCCTGGGGCAGGGTCTCGGCGTCGAAGTAGACGTGGGCGTGGAAGCCCTTGATGCGGGGGGTGGCAAAGGCCGACATGGCGGTCTCCCGGAAAGCGGAGGCTGCCATGGTAGCCGCTTGCGCCTAGCGCTGCTCAGTCGGCGCGGGCGCTGCCGGGCAGCAGCTCCGGGGCTTCACGCTCCAGGCGCGCCTGCATGGCCTCCAGTTGCTCCAGCGCAGCGCGGGCTTCGTCCAGCTCGGCGGGGCTGCGTTCGCCGCTCTGGGCGGCGGCCTCGATGCGCGCGCGAATCTCCGGGATCTGCTGCACGCCAGCGGCATAGGCCTGCACCAGCTCGCGGGTCTGGCGTTCCTCCAGGGCGGCGTACTGCCGGGGGTCGGCGCGCTCGGCCTCGCTGGCGGCCTGGCGCGGCTTGAGCCCGCCCAGGGCAGGGCTGCGCGGGTCGCCGTGTTCCGCTGTCCAGTGCATGAACTGCTGGGCCTGCTGGAGATCCAGGGGCGCTGGGGACGGTGGGGCCTCGTCCACGGCCTTGGTGACCACGGGGGCCGCCGTTGCGGGTGCGGCTACTGGCTGAGAGGCCGTCGAAACAGGCGCAGGCGGGAGGCTGGCCGGCACGAGCGGCGCCTGGGACGGCGACGCCACGGCCACCGGGGCCTCTCGCCAGTTCCAGGCCGCGCCCACGCCGGCGCTGACCAGCACGCTGGCCAGGGCGAGCCCCAGCCAGCCCTTCACAGCCCCTCCACGCGGGCATCGGCGAGCAACTGGCGGATACGTGCCTCGAACTCGGCGGCCAGTTGCTCACGGGCCACGGCCTGGTTCACCTCGTAGCGCACACTCGGGTCCGCCAGGGGCAACTGACGGTCCTCGCGGCTGCGCACGCGGAGAATCTCGAAGGCACCGTCGATCAGCATCGGCTGTGACAGGGTGTTGGCCTTCTGGATCAGCGCGGTTTTGCGCAGCAGGTCCAGCTTCGGGTCGTCGGCGCGGATCAGCCCGAGGTCACCCGGCGGGGTACGAGCCTTGTCGTCCGCCAGGGAATGGCGGCGCACGGCTTCGTCGAAATCCAGCCCTTGCTGCAGCTCGGCGTAGAGGCGGTCGGCGCTGGCCTGGTCCCCCAGGCGCAGGTGCGCGGCGTGAACCTGGGCGACGTTGCGGTAGCGCGCCAGGTTGCGCTGGTAGTAGGCCTCGGCGTCGGTGTCGCTGATCCGGGCGGCCCGCGCCCGCAGGCTGTCGGACTCATGGTGGAAGTCGCTGTAGAGGCCGATCTGGTGCAGGTAGCGCTGACGCACCAGGCGATCGCGCACCAGGGTGCGCAGGCCCTGGCGTTCTTCGGCGCTGAAGCCTTCCTGGCCGAGGCGGTACCAGAGGTGGTCACGCTGCACCCGAGCCTGGACCTGGCGCGCCAGGTAGCCGAGGTTGCCCTGCTGCAGTTCCACGCGGCCCTGGACGTTGTCGCCCTGGTAGAGGTCGAGCAGGTCGAGGCGCTGCTCGGCTTCACCGGGGAACTGCCAGCGGATCAGTTCGATACCTGCCGCTTCGCGGGCCTGGGCCGGGTCCAGTTGCAGGCTGTCCACCACCAGCATGCGAGAGGCGGGGGCCAGCACCTGGCGCAGGCGTTCCGCACTGAGCGGCCGGGGCTGACGCAGATAGGGGCTGAGGTCTTCCTCGGCGCGACGGCCGAAGTACTGCTCCAGCAGGTTGCCGGCCTCGATCTCGACGCTGGCGTCGAGGTCGCGGCGGCTCTGCTCGTTCAACTGCGGCTCCAGCTCCCGTACCAGCAGGTGGTTCTCCACCAGCCCACGGCGCAACTGGCGCGGGTCGGTGTTGAACTTGACCCGGGTGAGCACCTGTTCCAGCAGGGCGATGCTGCGCCCGGGCAGGCGCTGGCCGTCGATACGCAGGTCCGGGGGGCTGGGCGTGGCCTGTACGCCGCCGAGCCAGGCGCCGAGCAGCAGCGCCAGGGCCCGGCGGCGCCAGGGGCGCTCAGAGGCTTTCACGGGCATTGAAGCTGCGCGCACCCTTGGTCAGCACGGTGACGGTCAGGGCGATGGACTCGGGAATCAGCTCGCGGGCGACCCGCAGCCGGGTGGCGTAACTGGTGTCGTAGAGCGGCTCGGGGTGGGCGTAGGCAACCTGGCCGGTCTGGGTCAGCAGCTCGCGGATGCTGCGGGCCGGGTCGTAGCGGCTGATGCGGTTGGCCACGGCGGTGGGGTCGTTGAGTTTCTCGCTGGTGTAGTGGTCGTCGACCCAGCCTTCCCAACTGGAGTGGCCGTTGGCCGAGGTGATCCACACATGGTGGGGCTGGGCCACGTCGCCGGTGGCGTGCAGGGCATAGCCGATGGTCTGCAGGGAAGGGGCGGCGCGGAACTGGTCGAACCAGTAGCCGGCGAGGTTGTCGATGGGCTGGAAGGCGGCGGTCTGGAAGTCGCCGTAGTGCTCCTGCCAGTCGGACCGGCTGCCACGCCGGTAGTGGGCCTCGGTGGTGTCGAAGTCCTCGCGTTTCAGCTCGCGGTTGTACAGGTAGACCATGGCGTACCAGTCCACGTCGGCGGCGGTGCCGTCCACCTTGTGGTAGCGGTAGTCGTAGCCACCGTGGGGGTTGCCGTGGGCGTCACCCTGGCGACCGAGGTTGAGGAAGTGCCAGTAGGAGGTGTAGTTCACCAGCCCGGCGGCGGCGTTCCACACCGGGGCGTATTCGTAGCCGACCCACCAACCACCCAGGCGTGTGTCACGGAAGTCGTCCACGTCGTAGGCGGCCTGGCCGAGGATCTCGCCGGCCTTGGCCTCGCTGCCGGCGGCGCCGACGTAGAAGGCGTAGGCCCGGCGCATCTCCTCGGTGGCATAGGCGGAGTTCATGTACGCCAAGGCGTCCTTGACGATGTTCTTGTGGGTGGGCTGCGACCAGGCGTGGGCCTGGCCGGCAAGGGCGCACAGGGCAAGGCTGGCGACCAGGCGGGGGATCGGTCTCATCGGCAGTGCTCGGCAGGTGGATGGAACCCCCACTCATAGCCGACGGATGTTCCGCTTGCATGACAGCGCGGCCGGTCCATGGGACGGGCGTCTCAAACGGCCTCGAAACCCAACCTTGGTTGGGGCGGGCCCCTGGCCTAGCCAGGCCGCCAGGGCTACCTCGGCCGGGTGCTGCTGACCTTTCTCGCAGGTACCTTCCAGTTCCTGGTGGGGTGCTGCCCGTCGGCATCCTGCCGAACGTCGTCTCGCAGTCGGTGGTAAGCCGGCGTCACGCTCAGCCTTCGGCGAGCTGGCGACGCAGTTCGGCCAGCACCGGGGCGCTGTCGGGCAACACACCACGCCAGAGCAGGAAGGCTTCGGCGGCCTGCTCCACCAGCATGCCGAGGCCGTCGAGGGTGCGCGCGGCACCGTGGCTGGCGGCCCAGCGGTTGAAGGCGGTCGGTTCCTTGCCATACATCATGTCGTAGCAGGCGGTGTGGCGCGGCTGGATGAGGCTGGGGGCGATGGGGGGCAGGTCACCGGCCAGGCTGGCGGAGGTGCCGTTGATGATCAGGTCCACCGGTTCTTCCAGCCAGTCGAAGCCGCTGGCGGACACCGGGCCGAGGTCGGCGAACAGGCGGGCGAGGGCTTCGGCCTTTTCCACGGTGCGGTTGGCGATCACCAGGGACGCCGGCTTTTCCGCCAGCAGCGGTTCGATCACCCCGCGCGCGGCCCCTCCGGCGCCCAGCAGGAGGATGCGCTTGCCGGCCAGGGACAGTCCGGCGTTGCGGGTGAGGTCGCGGACCAGCCCGGCGCCGTCGGTGTTGTCCCCGAGCAGGCGGCCGTCGTCGAGCTTCTTCAGGGTGTTCACCGCACCGGCGCGCTGGGCGCGGGCGCTGAGCTGGTCGGCCAGTTCGAAGGCCTGCTCCTTGAAGGGCACGGTGACGTTGCCGCCCAGGCCGGTGGTGAAGAAGGCGCGGGCGCAGCCGGTGAAGTCGTCCAGCGGGGCGAGGACCGCTTCGTAGCTCAGCGCCTGGCCGGTCTGTTCGGCGTAGAGGCGGTGGATGAGCGGCGATTTGCTGTGGCCGATGGGGTTGCCGAAGACGCAGTAGCGGTCCATGGGAAGTCCTTGGGGCAGGGCCAGGGCAGTTCGGGAACCCGCTCCGGCACGTCACGTAGGAAGGCCCGGCAGGGCGGGCCCGGATCAGCGGCAGAGTCTACAACGGTGGATGCGCTCGCCGGGCCTGTGCCAACGCGCCTCGCCGGGCGCGAGGGCGTCAGGGCTGGGTGGCCAGCCAGTCGCGGTCCTGGAGGAAGTACTCGGTGAGACGCGCTTCTTCACTGCCCGGTTCGGGCTTCCAGTCATAGCCCCAGCGCACGTGGGGCGGCAGGGACATGAGGATGGATTCGGTACGCCCGCCGGACTGCAGGCCGAACAGGGTGCCGCGGTCGAACACCAGGTTGAATTCGACGTAGCGGCCGCGGCGGTAGGCCTGGAATTCACGCTGCTGTTCGGTGAAGGGGGTGTGGCGGCGGCGGCGGATGATCGGCAGGTAGGCCTCTAGGTAGGCATCGCCGATGGCGCGCATGAAGGCAAAGCTGGTGTCGAAGTCCCACTCGTTGAGGTCGTCGAAGAACAGGCCGCCGATGCCGCGGGGCTCGTTACGGTGCTTGAGGTGGAAGTAGCGGTCGCACCAGGCCTTGTAGCGTGGGTAGAGGTCTTCGCCGAAGGGGGCGCAGGCGTCGCGGGCCACCTGGTGCCAGTGCACGCAGTCTTCCTCGTGGCCGTAGTAGGGGGTGAGGTCGAAGCCGCCGCCGAACCACCAGACCGGGGCCTCGCCTTCCTTCTCGGCGATGAAGAAGCGCACGTTGGCGTGGGAGGTGGGTACGTGGGGGTTTTCCGGGTGGATCACCAGGGACACGCCCATGGCCTGGAAGCCCCGGCCGGCAAGCTCCGGACGATGGGCGCTGGCCGAGGGCGGCAGGCTGGTGCCGAACACGTGAGAGAAGTTGACCCCGCCTTTTTCGATCAGCCCGCCGTTCTCGATCACGCGGGTACGACCACCGCCGCCGGCGGGGCGGTCCCAGGCATCCTCGAAGAAGCTGGCCTGGCCATCCTCGGCGGCGAGGGCGGTGCAGATGCGGTCTTGCAGATCGAGCAGGTAGGCCTTCACGGCCGCAATGTGTTCACTCACGTCGGATACACCTTGAGTCGGCTTGCGAGCGCCGCCGGACGGGGCTTGCGGGGAAAAAAGAGGGCGCAAGCATACCACCGCCGGGGGCGGGCGGTGGCTTGACGGCGATCAAGCGGAAGGCTTGGATGTGGGCCTTTCCCATCCAGGAGCCTGAACCATGCCCAGACGCATCCAGTTTTCCCGATACGGCGGTCCCGAGGTGCTGGAACTGGCGGAGGTGGCTCTGCCACAGCCCGGTCCGGGCGAGGTGAGGGTACGCAACCACGCCATCGGCCTGAATTTCATCGAGACCTACTACCGCAGCGGCCTTTACCCGGCACCGGACTTTCCGTCCGGGCTGGGCAGCGAGGGTGCAGGCGTGGTCGATGCGGTGGGCGAGGGCGTGGCACGGGTGAAGGTGGGCGACCGGGTGGGCTACGCCACGGGCCCGCTGGGCGCCTACGGGGAGTACCACGTGCTGCCCGAGGGACACCTGGTGACGCTGCCGGATGCCATCGGCTTCGAACAGGCGGCGGCGGTGCTGCTGAAGGGGCTGACGGTGCAGTATCTGCTGCGCCAGACCCATGCGCTGGAGGCCGGCGAGACGGTGCTGTTCCACGCGGCCGCCGGCGGGGTCGGCTCCATCGCCTGCCAGTGGGCGAGGGCCGTGGGGGCGAAGCTGATCGGTGTCGCCGGCTCGGCGGAAAAGGCCGCGCGGGCCACGGCGCTGGGCGCCTGGGCGTGCATCGATAGCAGCCGCGAGGATGTGGTGCAGCGGGTGCTGGAGCTGACCGATGGGCAGAAGTGCCGGGTGGTGTACGACTCGGTGGGCAAAGACACCTGGGCGACCTCGCTGGAGTGCGTGGCGCCGCGCGGGCTGCTGGTGAGCTTCGGCAATGCGTCGGGGCCGGTCACCGGGGTCAACCTGGGGGTGCTGGCCCAGAAGGGCTCGCTGTTCGTCACCCGTCCGACCCTGGGCGGCTACGCGGACACGCCGGCACGCCTGCAGGCGATGGCGGACGAGCTGTTCGGGATGATCGCCAGCGGGGCGATCCGGGTGGAGATCGGCCAGCGCTATGCCCTGGCGGAGGTGGCACGGGCCCATGCCGACCTGGCGGGGCGGCGCACCCAGGGCTCCAGTGTGCTGCTGCCCTGAACGCATCAGCCCCGGACAGTGCCGGGGCTGTTTTCAGCTCAGAGGCCGGAGGCCGTCTTCAGGAGGGGCGGATCACCCGTCCGGTGGCCAGGTCACGGATGGTGCTGGGCTTGCGACGGCCTCCCAGGGCGCCGCCGAGCACGGCGTCCAGTTGGCCGGGGAAGTACTGCTGGACCCGCAGGCGCGACAGGGCGGCGGGCCGCCCACCGGGGTTGGCGGAGGTGGAGACCAGCGGCCCGACTTCAGCGCACAGGGCGCGCACCAGGGGGTGGTCGGTGACGCGCAGGGCGACGCTGTCGTGCTGGCCGGTGATCCACTCGGGCAGCAGGCCCTGGTGGGGGACCAGCCAGGTGTTGGGACCCGGCCAACTGGCGGTGAGCTGGTCGATCCAGGCATCGGGCAGGCCGTCGAGGAGGAAGTCGAACTGCTGGATGTCGTCGGCCACCAGGATCAGGCCCTTTTCCACTGGCCGGTCCTTGAGCGCCAGCAAGCGGTAGACCGCGTCCGCATTCCACGGATCACAACCCAGGCCCCACACCGCTTCGGTGGGGTAGGCGATCACGCCACCTTCTCGGACGATCCGCGCCACGCGTTGAACCTGCCATTTGTTGACCATCGCCTGCTCCCGGAAAAACGATGGCGCGAGTGTACAGGGCTCACCCGCGGCGATGAACCCAGCGCCCCGCCTCGCAGGCGACACAGCCGTCGAGCTCCAGTTCGGTGAGGCTGGCCAGTACGCGGGGCAGGTCCCAGCCGCTGGCGTGGGCCAGGGCCTCGCTGCTGTAGGGGGCGGCCCGCAGCAGGTCCAGCAGCGGGTGCTGGCGGGGGGCTTCGATCGGCTTGGCAGTTGGGAGCGGTGCCACCTGCTGCCAGCCCCGCAGGGCTTCGAGGATGTGCTCGGTGGTCTCCACCAGCACGGCACCTTCGCGGATCAACTGGTGGCAACCCCGCGCCCCCGGATGGTGGATGGAGCCGGGCAGGGCGTAGACCTCGCGACCCTGTTCGGCGGCCAGCCGGGCGGTGATCAGCGAGCCGCTGGAGGGGCTGGCTTCCACCACCAGCACACCCAGGGACAGCCCGCTGATGATGCGGTTGCGGCGGGGGAAGTTGGCGGCGTGGGGCGGGCAGTCCAGGGGCAGTTCGGACACCAGGGCGCCGCCCCCGGCCAACAGGTCCCGGGCCAGCCCGGCATGGCGCCGGGGGTAGAGCCGCTGCAGGCCGGTGCCGAGCACGGCGATGGTCTTGCCACCGGCTTCCAGCGCGCCCTGGTGGGCGGCACCATCAATGCCCAGCGCAAGGCCGCTGGTGATGGTGAACCCTCCGCCAGCCAGGGTCCGGGCGAAGGCGTGGGCGTTGTCGAGCCCGGCGGCAGAGGCGCGGCGGCTGCCGACGATGGCCAGTTGCGGGGTCTCCAGCAGGCCGGGGTCGCCTTGGAGGAAGAGCAATGGCGGGGCGTCCGGCAGTTCGGCGAGCAGGGCGGGGTAGCGCGGATCGTCCCAGGTGATCAGGTGGCAGTCCGACCCTTCCAGCCAGGACAGGGCGCTGGCAGCCCGCTCGCGGATGGCGGCATCCCGGCGTGGGCCGGCGCAGGCTTCCGGCAGGCCGAGGGACCGCCAGGCGGCAGCCGGGGCGCTGAGCGCGGCAGAGGCACTGGCGAAGGCTTCGATCAGGGTGTGGAAACGGCGAGGGCCGACTTCGGGGAGGCTGTGCAGGCGGAGCCGGGCTTCCAACTCGGCGGGGGAGAGGGCGGGCGGCATGGGGTTCGTCCTTGACCGGTGCCGCATGACGCGGCTGGCCGCCCTGTATACAACAAGCCCCCGCTAGGCGGGGGCTGATTGGCACTACGGATTTTGTACCTTGTCCATCACCGCCAGTTGGCGACTCGCGGCCAGGACCAGGCCGTAGCTGAGCTTGTCGTAGGTGCGGAACACCATCAGCAGGCCGGCACGCTCGTCGGGGATCTTCACCATCTCGCCGGTGACCCGGTCACGGACGGTTTCGCCGGTCTTGTAGACCGCCAGCACGTTGCCCTCGATCAGGCCATCACGCTTGCCCTTGTTCAGGGTGACCACGTCGAACTGGCCGATCTGGTTCACACCACGCGGCACGTCGAGGATCACGCCCTTGATGTCTCCGGCCGGTGCGCTGGGCATGAAGGTGGAGGTGATAGCGCGTTCCTCAGTGGGGAACAGGCGGTCGCCCAGACGGACTTCCTGGGTGGAGCGGGTCAGGTTGAGGGTGGCAACATCGCCTTCCTCGGCCACCACGTCACCGCCACCGATGTCATCGGCGTTGATGCCGAGGAATTCCTGGGTCTTGGGATCCAGGTAGGTCTTGCCCTGGCGGAAGATGCCGTAGGTGGGGTTGGCCACATCGAACTTGCCACGGGCATAGACGCGGTCACCCGCACCGCTCACCACGCGCTCGGCATTACCGGCGACAATGTAGGGCGCGCCCTGGAACTGCTCAGGGGTATCGACGATGCGGTTCGACAACAGGAAGCTGTTGATCGCCTCCAGCGGAATGGTCGGAATCGCCTCGGCCATCGGCGTGCTGCGCACCTGGGGTGACAGCTTGATGGTGCCGCGGGACGCGCCGCGATCCAGCACCAGCCGCGGCTGGCCATCGACATACACCAGACTCAGGGTGTCGCCGGGGTAGATGAGGTGCGGGTTCTGGATCTGCGGATTGGCGTGCCAGATTTCCGGCCACTTCCAGGGTTCGCTGAGGAACTTGCCGGAGATGTCCCAGAGTGTGTCGCCACGGACCACCGTATAGCGTTCCGGATGGCCGTCCTTGAGCTCCACCGCAGCCTGTGCCAGCCCGTTGGCAGCCAGGAGCAGCAGGGCGAGTAGTGATTTCCTCATGCGGTGAATCCCTTTATTATGTGCGTTCACGCGAAACAGCCTGAAAGCCGCCCCAACCGGGCTTTTCAGGCGTTTTTCAATGCTGCTCATCATCTTAGCAGCGGATTTTGACTTTATTCCACAAGTGCATCACAAACCCATATGGCGATCCTGAACATCCTCGAATTCCCTGATCCGCGCCTGCGCACCATCGCCAAACCGGTGGAGGTGGTGGATGACGCGCTGCGCCAGTTGATCGACGACATGTTCGAGACCATGTACGAAGCCCCCGGCATCGGCCTGGCGGCAACCCAGGTGAATGTGCACAAGCGCGTGGTGGTGATGGACCTGTCGGAAGACAAGTCCGAGCCGATGGTCTTCATCAATCCCGAGTTCGAGTCCCTGACCGACCAGATGGACCAGTACCAGGAAGGCTGTCTCTCGGTGCCCGGCTTCTACGAGAACGTCGACCGTCCGCAGAAGGTGAAGATCAAGGCCCTGGACCGCGACGGCCAACCGTTCGAGATGATTGCCGAAGGCCTGCTGGCGGTCTGCATCCAGCACGAATGCGACCACCTCAACGGCAAGCTCTTCGTCGATTACCTCTCCAGCCTCAAGCGCGACCGGATCAAGAAGAAGCTGGAAAAGCAGCACCGCCAGCAGGCTTGACCCCCGAACCCCAAAGGCTTGCTCCGGCAAGCCTTTTTCTTTTTGTAGAGTGAGCCCCGCATGACCCAAGCCCTGCGCCTCGTCTTCGCCGGCACCCCGGAGTTCGCCGCCGAACACCTCAAGGCCCTGCTCGACACCCCTCACCAGATCGTTGCCGTGTACACCCAGCCCGACCGCCCTGCCGGCCGCGGCCAGAAGCTCATGCCCAGCCCGGTCAAGCAGCTTGCCTTGCAGCACGGCCTCCCGGTCCTGCAGCCGCCGACCCTGCGCGACCCTGCCGCCCAGGAAGAACTGCGCGCCCTGGCCCCGGACCTGATGGTGGTGGTGGCCTACGGCCTGATCCTGCCCCAGGTGGTGCTGGACATCCCGCGCCTCGGCTGCATCAACAGCCATGCCTCGCTGCTGCCGCGCTGGCGGGGTGCCGCGCCGATCCAGCGGGCGGTGCAGGCAGGCGACGCCGAGAGCGGCGTCACCGTGATGCAGATGGAGGCGGGCCTCGACACCGGCCCCATGCTGCTCAAGGTCACCACCCCGATCACCGCCGGCGACACCGGCGGCAGCCTGCATGACCGCCTCGCCCAGCTCGGCCCCCAGGCCGTGGTCCAGGCCATCGCCGGTCTTGCCGCCGGCACGCTGCAGGGCGAGGTGCAGGACGACGCCCTCGCCACCTACGCCCACAAGCTCAACAAGGACGAGGCGCGGATCGACTGGAACCACCCGGCCGACGAACTGGAGCGCCTGGTGCGCGCCTTCAACCCCTGGCCCATCTGCCACAGCACCCTCGACGGCCAGCCGCTGAAGGTGCTCGCTGCCGAGCCAGCCGAAGGCCGCGGCCAACCCGGCCAGATCCTCGACGCCAGCAAGGACGGCCTCACCGTGGCCTGTGGCGAAGGCGCCCTGCGCCTGACCCGCCTGCAACTGCCCGGCGGCAAGCCCCTGGCCTTCACCGACCTCTACAACAGCCGCCGCGAGCAGTTCGCCCCCGGCCAGGTGCTCGGCACATGAGCCCGCGCCTCGCCGCCGCCCGCGCCCTGGCGGCCGTGCTCAACGGCAAGGCCTCCCTCGGCGGCAGCCTGCCTGCCCAGTTGGACAAGGTGGACCCGCGCGACCGCGGCCTCGCCCAGGACCTCGCCTTCGGCGCCGCCCGCTGGCAACCCCGTCTGTCGGCCCTGGCCGAGCGCCTGCTGCAGAAGCCCTTCAAGGCCGCCGACCGTGACGTCGAAGCCCTCTTGCTGGTGGGCCTCTACCAGCTGTTCCACACCCGCATCCCACCCCACGCGGCCATCGGCGAAACCGTCGGCTGTGCCGACAAGCTGAAGAAGCCCTGGGCCAAGGGCCTGCTCAACGCCGTGCTGCGCAATGCCCAGCGCCAGGGCGAGGCGACCTTCGCCGAACTGGAGCGCGACCCCATGGTGCGTACCGCCCACCCACGCTGGCTGCAGAAGGCCCTGAAGGCCGCCTGGCCGGAACAGTGGGAAGCCGTCTGCGCGGCCAACAATGCCCACCCGCCGCTGATCCTGCGGGTCAACCGCCGTCACGGCGACCGCGATGCCTACCTCGCCGAACTGCGCCAGGCGGGGATCGAAGCCGAACCCTGCCCCTTCAGCCGCGACGGCATCCGTCTGGCCGAAGCCTGCGACGTCACCGGCTTGCCGGGCTTTTTCGAAGGGCGCGTCAGCGTCCAGGACGAAGCCGCGCAACTGGCCGCCGACCTGCTGGAACTGGCACCCGGCCAGCGCGTGCTGGACGCCTGCTGTGCCCCCGGGGGCAAGACCTGCCATTTGATGGAGGCCGAACCCGGCCTGGCTCATGTAGTTGGCGTGGATCTGGAAGAGAGCCGCCTGGTGCGCGTGCGCGAAAACCTGGCGCGCCTGGGCCTGGAGGCTCAACTGATCGCCGCCGATGGCCGCGACACCGCGAGCTGGTGGGACGGCACGCCGTTCCAGCGCATCCTGCTCGACGCCCCGTGCTCGGCCACCGGCGTGATCCGTCGCCACCCCGACATCAAGCTGACCCGCAAGGCCGAGGACATCGCCCCCCTGGCCAGCCTGCAGGGTGAACTGCTGGACGCCCTCTGGCCCACGCTCGAGGTCGGCGGCATCATGCTCTACGCCACCTGCTCGGCGCTGCCGGCGGAAAACAGCGAGAACATCGCCGCCTTCCTCGCTCGCACCCCTGGCGCACGGGAGCTGGACATCGCCGGCGGGTTCGGCCTCAAGCAGCCCCATGGCCGCCAGTTGCTGGCCCAGGAAGACGGCCATGACGGCTTCTACTATGCCAAGCTGATGAAGATCGCCGCGTCTCCCCGCGGCTAACGGAGCAATCAGTGAAGATCATCATTCTCGGAGCCGGCCAGGTCGGCGGCACCCTCGCAGAACACCTGTCCGGCGAAGCCAACGACATCACTGTGGTCGACACCGACGGCGACCGCCTGCGCGACCTCGGCGACCGGCTCGATATCCGCACCGTTCAGGGCAAGGGCTCGTTTCCCACCGTGCTGCGCCAGGCCGGTGCCGACGACGCCGACATGCTGGTGGCGGTGACCAACAGCGACGAGGTGAACATGGTCGCCTGCCAGGTGGCCTACACCCTGTTCCACACCCCCACCAAGATCGCCCGCGTGCGCGAGTCGGCCTACCTGACCCGCGAGGCGCTGTTCGACAACGAGGCCATCCCGGTCGACGTGCTGATCAGCCCCGAGCAGGTGGTCACCAACTACATCAAGCGCCTGATCGAGTACCCCGGCGCCCTGCAGGTGATCGACTTCGCCGAGGGCAAGGCCCAGTTGGTGGGCGTCCGTGCCTACTACGGCGGCCCGCTGGTGGGGCAGGAGCTGCGCCAGATCCGCGAGCACATGCCCAGTGTCGACACCCGCGTGGCGGCCATCTTCCGCCGCAACCGGCCGATCATCCCCAAGGGCGATACCGTGATCGAAGCGGACGATGAGGTGTTCTTCATCGCCGCCAAGGCTCACATCCGCGCGGTGATGAGTGAGCTGCGCCGCCTGGAGGACAGCTACAAGCGTGTGGTCATCGCCGGCGGCGGCAACATCGGCGAGCGCCTGGCCGAGGCCATCGAGAGCCGCTACCAGGTGAAGATCATCGAGATGAACCCGGCCCGCTGCCGCTACCTGTCGGACACCCTCGACAGCACCGTGGTGCTGCAGGGCAGCGCCTCGGACCGCGACCTGCTGGTGGAAGAGAACATCAACGATGCCGACATCTTCCTGGCCCTGACCAACGACGACGAGGCCAACATCATGTCCTCGCTGCTGGCCAAGCGGCTCGGCGCGCGCAAGGTGATGACCCTCATCAACAACCCCGCCTACGTGGACCTGGTGCAGGGCGGCGAGATCGACATCGCCCTGAGCCCCCAGCTCGCCACCATCGGCACCTTGCTCACCCACGTGCGCCGGGGCGACATCGTCAGCGTGCACTCCCTGCGCCGGGGCGCGGCCGAAGCCATCGAGGCCATCGCCCACGGCGACACCAAGTCGAGCAAGGTGGTGGGCAAGATGATCGAGGACATCGCCCTGCCACCGGGCACCACCATCGGCGCGGTGATCCGTGACGACGAGGTGCTGATCGCCCACGACGACACGGTGATCGAGTCCGGCGACCACGTGATCCTCTTTCTCGTGGACAAGAAGTACATCCGCGACGTGGAGCGGCTGTTCCAGGTCGGCCTGACCTTCTTCTGACGCCGCCAACCGGGCGAGCGCGGTATCCAGATACCGGCCGCCCGGTTTTCAGCCATTTCCTACATCCCCTCCCAGCGGGCCGGCGGTAGGGTTCGGACCCTCCCGTTCCGAGGGCCCGCCATGTCCCGCTTCGAATCCCTCCTGCCACTGCGCCAGCCCACCTTGCCGGCCCACCAGGTGCCGGGCCGAGCCCAACGCCACGCGGTGATCCGCCGGATTCTCGGCGTGCTGCTGATGCTGTTCAGCTGCACTCAGTTGCCTCCCCTGCTCATCGACCTGTACTACGGCGAGGGTGCCTGGCGGGGCTTCCTCCTGGCGCTGCTGATCACCCTCGGCATCGGCGGGCTCATCTGGCTGCCGGTACGCGGCGCCAGCGGAGACCTGAAGATCCGCGACGGCTACCTGATCACCGCACTGTTCTGGACCGTGCTCGGCACCTTCGGTTGCATCCCCTTCCTGCTCATCGACACGCCACGCATGGGCCTGGTGGACGCACTGTTCGAGTCCGTCTCGGGCATCAGCACCACCGGGGCCACTGTGCTCACCGGCCTCGACCGGTTGCCCAAGGCAGTCCTCTACTACCGCCAGCAGCTGCAGTGGTTCGGCGGCATGGGGATCATCGTCCTGGCGGTGGCGATCATGCCCATGCTCGGCATCGGCGGCATGCAGCTGTACCGCGCCGAAATGCCCGGCCCGCTGAAGGAGCAGAAGCTCTCACCGCGCATCGCGGAAACCGCGCGCGCCCTGTGGCTGATCTACTGCGGCCTGACCCTGGCCTGCGCGCTGGCCTACTGGGCAGCCGGGATGAGCCTGTTCGACGCCATCTGCCACAGCTTCTCAACCATCGCCATTGGCGGCTTCTCCACCCACGACGCCAGCATCGGCTACTTCGACAGCCCGTTGGTGGAGACCGTCTGCATGTTCTTCCTGGTGGTCTCGGGGGTGAACTTCGGCCTGCACTTCATCGCCTTTCGACAGCGCAGCCTGCGCCACTACCTGCGCGACGCGGAATGCCGCGCCTACCTGTTGCTGCTGCTGGGCACCTTCGCGGTCTGTGCCACCACGCTCATCGTCCACCAGCACTACGAGACGCCAATGCAGTCGATCCGCTATGCCGCCTTCATGGTGGTCTCGGTGGCCACCACTACCGGCTTCGGCCTGGCGGACTTCAGCACCTGGCCGACCCTGCTGCCGCACCTGCTGCTCTACACCACATTCATCGGCGCCTGTGCCGGCTCCACAGGCGGCGGCATGAAGGTGATGCGCATCCTGCTGGTGTTGCGCCAGGGGGTGCGGGAGTTCCAGCGGCTGCTCCACCCCAACGGGGTGTTCACCCTCAAGCTGGGGCGCCGCCAGATTCCCGAGCGGGTGGTGGAGTCGGTCTGGGCCTTCTGCTCCATCTACCTGATGACCTTCGTGGTGCTGCTCCTGCTGCTCATGGCCATGGGACTGGACCAGCTCACTGCCTTCTCCACCCTGGCCTCCTGCATGAACAACCTGGGCCCGGCCCTGGGCGAGGCAGCGACGCACTACGGCAACCTGCCCGATGGCGCCAAGCTGGTGCTGAGCCTGGCCATGGTGCTGGGGAGGCTGGAGGTGTTCTCCCTGCTGATCCTGCTCAGCCCGGCCTTCTGGCGGTTCTGAGCCTTGGGGTTGGGCGCTCGCGTCGATCAGGGTAGGGTGAGCGCCTCGACAACCCGGGGACAGGACCATGATCGACTCACTGGAGAAGATGCTCGCCAAAGGCGTGGACAACGCACTGCTGCGCTTCGGCCTCGGCAAGGGCTACCTCGATCAGGGTGATGCGACGGCAGCAGCGCTGCACCTGCAACGCTGCATCGAGCATGACCCGGCCTACTCGGCCGCCTGGAAGCTGCTGGGCAAGGCACTGGAAAGCACCGGCGACACCGAAGGTGCTCGCCAGGCCTGGGAGCAGGGTCTGAGCGCCGCGCAAGCCAAGGGCGACAAGCAGGCGGAGAAGGAGATGGGGGTGTTCCTCAAGCGCCTCGCCCGTCGCCAGGGAGGGCAGTGACATGACGCGCACCTTGCTCGCCCTGGGAGTCGCGGTGTTCGCGTTGAACAGCGTCGCCGCCCAACCGGCGCCGCCCTACCAGGTCGACTCGATCAAGCCACCGATACTGGAAGCCCCGCCTTCGGCCGAACCGGCCCTGACCGAAGCCTGCCGCGCCTGGAAACTGGACGCGCGTAGCGCCAGCCGCTTCTTCAGCCTGGCCGAGCTGCTGGATGGCGTGGTGCTGCACCACGCGTTCTCCTGGGTGCCCTGCAGCATCGAGGGGCGCCTGCATGACGGCCGCGGCCAGGTGTGGAACTTCCGCATCAACGGCGGCGCCACGGCAACGACCTGGCGAGGCGAGGGACCGACCCGGGAGGAGTATCGCTGGGGCTGCCGCCGTCAGGCGTGCGAACCGCTGGTGCTGCTGACAGTGGACGAGGAAGGCTAGGGGGGATTTCTGAGAACGGCCGGAAGCGGATCAGGACTCGACGAAGCGCAGGCCGACGCCCTCGGCGTCCACCCGCATGATCTCCATCTGCAGGATCGGCGCTTCGAAGGGCAGGTCCTGCACCTGACCGGTGAGGATGGTACCCACCGGCAGGGCCACCAGGTCCGGGTGGCGGACGTACACGCCGCCGTCCGACAGGTCGCGGGTGTGGGCGAAAAGGTCCCCGAAGCTCTCGTGGCTGATCTTGATCCGGCACTTCATCGGCGTACGGGGATGCTGGCGCTGGTTGGAGGACATCGCGACACACCTTGGATTCGTCTGAGCGGTTTTTTAGCCTAAATCCGTCGACTCGCCCAGCAAAAGGCTCAAAAAAGGCGCCGAAGCGCCTTTTCTCAATACCAGCGGGCTTCGCCCTCGGGGCGCTTCTTGAAGCGCTTCATGCTCCACATGTACTGGGTCGGGTAGGTGCGCACGTAGCGCTCCACCACGGCGCTCATCGCCGCCACACCTTCTTCCACGTTGTCGCTGTACATCCCCTCCGGCGCAGCCTCGAGGATGACCTTGAAGCCAGAGCCATCCGGCAGGCGCAACGCATGCAGGAACACTCCGCGTGCCTTGCCGCCGGCGAGCATGCCGGGGACGAACTTGCTGGTCAGCGCCAGCGTGCCGAGGAAGGGCACGAACACGCCGGCGGACAGGCTCGGCTCCGGGTCGGCCGGAATGCCCACCGCGCCGCCCCGGCGCACTTCCTTGATGACGCTGAGGATGCCTTCCTTGGTGGACGGCGCGACACGGTTGCCGAGCTGCACGCGCTGCTTCTGCAGCAGCTCGTCCACGGCCTTCAGCTTCGGCGGGCGGTAGAAGATGATCGGTTTGCACTGGGCACAGTAGAAGTGGTTCAGCACCTCCCAGTTGCCCAGGTGGCTGGTGATGCCCACCACGCCCTTGCCGCTGGCCAGGGCCTCGTGCAGCACCTCCAGACCTTCCACCTCGCGCACCAGGCCGATGGATTTCTCCGCCGGCCAGATCCAGGCGCAGGCGCTTTCGGTGAGGGTGCGGCCGATGTCCATCAGGCTCTGGCCGACGCGCTGGTCGAGCTCGGCCGGGGACAGTTCCGGGAAGCACTTGGCGAGGTTGATCCGCGTGACCTCGCGGGAGCGGTTAGGCAGCTTCCACATCAGCCAGCCGATTGCCGCACCCACGGCTTGTACCGCCCGCCAGGGCAGCAGGGCGAAGAGGCGCAGGAAGCCGACCACGAGGGCGCCTTTGAGCTTGTCCACAGGCAACTCCAGGGCAAGGAAAAGCGCGCATTCTACCGTGACGCGCGTTCAGGTGCGGGACGGGCCGTCAGCCCGCCAGGTGCGGATGCCGGTCGCAGTCGAGGGTGTGGTCCATCACCATGCCGGTGGCCTGCATGAAGGCGTAGCAGATGGTCGGCCCGACGAAGGTGAAGCCCAGCTTGCGCAGTGCCTTGCTCATCGCCTCGGCCTCGGTCGTCACCGCCGGCACCTCACTGCGATCGGCGAAGCGGTTGATCCGGGGGGTGCCGCCGACGAAGGACCAGAGCAGGTCAGACGGACTCTCCAGTCGCAGCCAGGCCTGAGCGTTCTGCCGGGCCGCACGCAGCTTGGCGCGGTTGCGGATGATGCCCGGGTCCTGCATGCGCACCTCGATTTCCTCGTCGGTCATCTGCGCCAGGCGCTGTGGGTCGAAACCGAACAGCACCTCGCGGTAACGGGCACGCTTCTTCAGCACCGTGATCCACGACAGGCCGGCCTGGAAACCTTCCAGCAGGAGCATCTCGAACAGTGCTCCGGCATCCCGCTGGGGCACGCCCCATTCCTGGTCGTGGTAGGCGATGTAGAGGGGGTCTTCGTTGCACCAGAAGCAGCGTGGCATAAGGCTTTCCATGCGGTTGCGGCGGGTCGGATCGGGTATACTCGCGCCCTTTCAGTCGAATACCCAGCACAGGTGAAATTCGTGAGCCAGACTACGCCCGCCGTGCGCACCTTCCAAGACCTGATCCTCGCCCTGCAGCAGTACTGGGCCGAGCAGGGCTGCGTGGTGCTCCAGCCCTACGACATGGAAGTGGGCGCCGGTACCTTCCACACCGCCACCTTCCTCCGCGCCATCGGCCCGGAAACCTGGAACGCCGCCTACGTGCAGCCCTCGCGCCGTCCCACTGACGGCCGCTACGGCGAGAACCCCAACCGCCTGCAGCACTACTACCAGTTCCAGGTGGTCCTCAAGCCCAACCCGGAGAACTTCCAGGAGCTGTACCTGGGCTCCCTGAAGGCCATCGGCATCGACCCGCTGGTGCACGACATCCGCTTCGTCGAGGACAACTGGGAGTCCCCCACCCTCGGCGCCTGGGGCCTGGGCTGGGAAATCTGGCTGAACGGCATGGAAGTCACCCAGTTCACCTACTTCCAGCAGGTCGGCGGCATCGAGTGCTACCCGGTGACCGGCGAGATCACCTATGGCCTGGAGCGCCTGGCCATGTACCTGCAAGGCGTGGACTCGGTCTATGACCTGGTGTGGACCGACGGCCCCTTCGGCGTGGTTACCTATGGCGATGTGTTCCACCAGAACGAGGTGGAACAGTCGACCTTCAACTTCGAGCACGCCAACGTGCCGAAGCTGTTCGAACTCTTCGACTTCTACGAGAGCGAGGCCAACCGCCTGATCGAGCTGCAGCTGCCGCTGCCGACCTACGAGATGGTCCTCAAGGCCTCCCACACCTTCAACCTGCTGGATGCACGCCGCGCCATCTCCGTGACCGAGCGCCAGCGCTACATCCTGCGCGTGCGCACCCTGGCCCGCGCCGTGGCCCAGAGCTACCTGCAGGCGCGCGCGCGCCTGGGCTTCCCCATGGCGACCCCCGAACTGCGTGACGAAGTACTGGCCAAGCTGGAGGCGGCAGAATGAGTGCACAAGATTTCCTCGTCGAACTGGGCACCGAAGAGCTGCCGCCCAAGGCCCTCAAGTCCCTGGGTGACGCCTTCCTCGCCGGCATCCTCGGCGGCCTCAAGGCTGCCGGCCTGAGCCACGGCGCCGCCCGCGTCTACGCGGCCCCGCGCCGCCTGGCGGTACTGGTCGAGCAACTGGCCACCCAGCAGCCCGACCGCAGCGTCAACCTCGACGGCCCGCCGCTGCAGGCCGCCTTCGACGCCGCCGGCAACCCGACCCAGGCCGCCCTTGGTTTCGCCAAGAAGTGCGGCGTCGACCTGGCCCAGATCGACACCAGCGGACCGAAGCTGAAGTTCAGCCAGATCATTCCCGGCCAACCCGCCAAGGGTCTGCTGGCCGGCATCGTCGAGGCCTCCCTCGCCGCTCTGCCGATTCCCAAGCGCATGCGCTGGGCTGCTCGCCGTGAAGAGTTCGTGCGCCCGACCCAGTGGCTGGTGATGCTGTTCGGCGACGACGTGGTGGACTGCGAGATCCTCGCCCAGAAAGCGGGCCGTGAGTCCCGTGGCCACCGCTTCCACAACCCCGCGAACATCCGCATCAGCAAGCCCTCCAGCTACCTGGAAGACCTGCGCGCCGCCTATGTACTGGCCGACTTCGCCGAGCGCCGCGAGCTGATCGCCAAGCGCGTCGACCAGTTGGCTGCCGAGCAGAAGGGCAGCGCCGTGGTTCCGGCCGACCTGCTGGACGAGGTGACTGCACTGGTCGAGTGGCCGGTGCCGCTGGTGTGCTCGTTCGAGGAGCGCTTCCTCGAGGTGCCCCAGGAAGCCCTGATCACCACCATGCAGGACAATCAGAAGTACTTCTGCCTGCTGGATGCCAACGGCAAGCTGCTGCCGCGCTTCATTACCGTGGCCAACGTCGAGAGCAAGGACCCGGCACAGATCATCTCGGGCAACGAGAAGGTCGTGCGTCCGCGCCTGACCGACGCAGAATTCTTCTTCAAGCAGGACAAGAAGCAGAAGCTGGAAACCTTCAACGAGCGCCTGAAGAATGTGGTGTTCCAGGCCCAGCTTGGCACCGTATACGAGAAGGCAGAGCGCGTTTCCGCACTGGCCGCCCACATCGCCGAGCGCGTCGGCGCCGACCCGGTGAAAGCCGCCCGTGCCGGCATCCTCGCCAAGTGCGACCTGGCCACCGAGATGGTCGGCGAGTTCCCGGAAATGCAGGGCATCGCCGGCTACTACTACGCCTTGAACGACGGTGAAGCGGACGACGTCGCCCACGCCCTGAACGAGCAGTACATGCCGCGCGGTGCCGGCGCCGAGCTGCCGCAGACCCTGACCGGTGCTGCGCTGGCGGTGGCCGACAAGCTGGACACCCTGGTGGGTATCTTCGGCATCGGCATGCTGCCCACCGGCAGCAAGGACCCCTTCGCCCTGCGTCGCCAGGCCCTCGGCGTGCTGCGCATCCTGATCGAGAAAAAGCTGGACCTGGACCTGGACGACGCCGTCGGCTTCGCCATCGCCCAGTACGGCGACAAGGTGAAGGCGGACGGCCTGGCTACTCAGGTGCTGGACTTCATCTTCGACCGCCTGCGCGCCCGCTACGAAGACGAAGGCGTGGATGTGGCGGTGTACCTCTCCGTCCGCGCCCTCAAGCCGACCTCGGCCCTTGATTTCGACCAGCGCGTGCAAGCCGTGCAGGCCTTCCGCGCCCTGCCGGAAGCCGCTGCCCTGGCCGCCGCCAACAAGCGCGTGTCCAACCTGCTGGGCAAGGCCGAAGGCGAAGTGCCGGCTGCGGTCGACAGCGCCCTGCTGCAGGAAGACGCCGAGAAGGCCCTTGCCGCGGCCGTGGCAGAGGCCGAGCGCGCGGTAGCCCCCATGGCAGCCGCCCGTTGCTACAGCGAAGCCCTGGGCCGCCTGGCGAGCCTGCGCGAGCCGGTGGATGCGTTCTTCGAAGCGGTGATGGTCAACGTCGATGACGCGGCGGTCCGTGCGAACCGCTACGCCCTGCTGGCGAAGCTGCGCGGCCTGTTCCTCGGCGCCGCCGACATCTCCGTTCTCGGCTGAAGGCTGAGCCAACCGCAGGCGCCAAGCCTGCGGTTGGGCGCCAGGACACACCATGAAACTGCTCATCCTCGACCGCGACGGCGTCATCAATCACGACTCCGACGCCTACATCAAAAGCCTCGACGAATGGGTGCCTATCCCGGGCGCCATCGAGGCCATTGCGCGCCTCTCGCATGCGGGCTGGACCGTGGCCGTGGCCACCAACCAGTCGGGCATCGCGCGCGGCTACTACCCCGTTGAAACCCTTGACGCCATGCATGCGCGGTTGCGTGAACTGGTGGCAGGGCAGGGCGGTAACGTCGGCCTGATCATCCATTGCCCCCATGGGCCCGACGACGGCTGCGACTGCCGCAAACCCAAGCCGGGCATGCTGTTGCAGATTGCCGAATACTACGACGTGCCACTGAGCGGCATCTGGTTCGTCGGCGACAGCAGCGGTGACCTGGAAGCAGCCAGGGCCGTCGATTGTCAGCCTGTGCTGGTTAGAACCGGCAAGGGCGAGCGGACCCTGGCCAAAGGCGTGCCCGGGGACGTGCTCGTATTCGACGACCTGGCGGCCGTCGCCAACCATCTTCTCAGTTAGCCAAGGCAAGGAACCATGACGACAGTGCAGGCCATCAGAACCGTCCTCTTCTACCTGCTGCTGTCGTCCAGTGCCTTCGTGTGGGGCACGATCAGCTTCTTCGTCGCCCCCTTCCTGCCATTCCGCGCACGCTACCGTTTCGTGATCTGGCGCTGGTGCCGCTTCGCGGTCTGGCTGGCCAAGGTGGTGGCAGGTGTCGACTTCCGCGTTGGGGGTAGGGAAAACATCCCAAAGACGCCCTGCGTGATCCTCTCCAAGCACCAGAGCACCTGGGAGACTTTCTTCCTCTCCGGCTTCTTCGAACCCCTCAGCCAGGTGGTGAAGCGCGAGCTGCTCTACGTGCCGTTCTTCGGCTGGGCAATGGCCCTGCTGCGCCCAATCGCCATTGACCGCAGCAACCCCAAGGCGGCACTCAAGCAACTGGCCAGCCAGGGCGACGAGCGCCTGCGCCAAGGGGCCTGGGTGCTGGTGTTCCCGGAAGGGACGCGGGTTCCGGTTGGGCAGATGGGCAAGTTCTCCCGCGGCGGGACTGCACTGGCGGTGAACGCAGGCCTGCCTGTGTTGCCAGTGGCACACAATGCCGGGCTGTTCTGGCCCAAGGTGGGCTGGGCCAAGTACCCCGGCACCATCCAGGTGGAGATCGGTCCGGCCATGTACGCGGAAGGGGAGGGTCCTCGTGCCATCGCCGAGCTGAATGACCGCGCTTATGCCTGGGTCGAACAGGCCCAACAACGGATCGAAGGCACCGCAACCCAGCCTGTCGAAACAGCAGACTCAACACCAGCCTGATTCTATTGAAAAGCTGTGGATAAAAATTCCGGCTGCGTATTGTTTTCTGCCTGAGGCCCGCGTCAGCCGGGCCTCATAGCCTTTCCCTAGAAAACCGGCGATTGGTGCATAAGCTGATTGCCCGGACGGGATTCAGCGCTTCAGGTAGCGCGACTCCAACGCATTGAAGCAACGCACCAGGCGATCCCGATGCACACCGGGAAACGCCTTCTCGAACTGCACCATCAGCACACCGACCTTTACCCTGCCGCTGCGTAACTGATGCTCCAGATAGCCCATGAGCACGTCATCGCTGACGGACTTCTCCTCCGGCGTGTCGTGGATTTCCTGCATGACGCGCGCTCCTTTTCGATTCCCAATAAAAAGCCCCGGCACAGGGCCGGGGCTGGAAGCATAGCCAAGCACTCGGGTGGATTACACGTCGAGGTTGGAGACCGCCAGGGCGTTGCTCTCGATGAAGTCGCGGCGAGGCTCCACCGCGTCGCCCATCAGGGTGTTGAAGATCTGGTCCGCTGCGATAGCGTCCTCGATGGTCACCTTGAGCATGCGACGGACGTTCGGGTCCATGGTGGTTTCCCACAGCTGCTCCGGATTCATCTCGCCAAGGCCTTTGTATCGCTGGATGGTGTGGCGCTTGGTGCTTTCGGTCATCAGCCAGGCCAGGGCGTCCTTGAAGCTGCTGACGGGCTTGCGACGCTCGCCACGCTGCACATAGGCACCGTCTTCCAACAGGCTGTTGAGCTGCTCACCCAGGGTGGTGACCTGACGGTAGTCGTTGCTGGCGAAGAAATCGCGGTTGAAGGTCACGTAGTGGGACAGGCCATGGGCGATCTGCTGGACCTCCGGCAGCCACAGGTGGCGCTCACGGTCTTCACGCAGGCTGATGGAGTAGGTCAGGCCGGATTTCTCGGCTCCCTTCAGACGCTCTTCGAACTGCTTCAGCCAGCCCTGCATAGCGCCCTGGTCGGACAGCTGCTCCACACTCACTCGGGGCAGGTAGACCATGTGCTCGGTGAGCTCCTGCGGGTACAGGCGGGACAGGCGCTTGAGGGTCCGCATGACGGCGCGGTATTCGTTGACCAGGCGCTCCAGCGCTTCGCCCGACAGCCCCGGAGCATTCTCGTTGACGTGCAGGCTCGCATCTTCCAGGGCCGATTGGGTCATGTATTCGTCCATGGCCTCGTCGTCCTTGATGTACTGCTCCTGCTTGCCACGCTTGACCTTGTACAGCGGCGGCTGGGCGATGTAGACGTAACCACGCTCGATCAGCTCCGGCATCTGACGGAAGAAGAACGTCAGCAGCAGGGTGCGGATGTGCGAACCGTCTACATCGGCGTCGGTCATGATGATGATGTTGTGGTAGCGCAGCTTCTCGATGTTGTACTCCTCACGCCCAATTCCGCAGCCCAGTGCGGTGATCAGGGTGCCGACTTCCTGGGAGGACAGCATCTTGTCGAAACGGGCCTTTTCCACGTTGAGGATCTTGCCCTTCAACGGAAGGATGGCCTGGGTCCTGCGGTTGCGGCCCTGCTTGGCCGAGCCACCCGCGGAGTCACCCTCCACGATGTAGAGTTCGGAAAGGGCGGGGTCCTTCTCCTGGCAGTCGGCAAGCTTGCCGGGCAGGCCCGCAATGTCCAGAGCGCCCTTGCGACGGGTCATTTCGCGGGCCTTGCGTGCCGCCTCACGAGCACGGGCGGCGTCGATCATCTTGCCGACGACGGCCTTGGCTTCGTTGGGGTTTTCCAGCAGGAAGTCGGCGAAGTACTTGCCCATTTCCTGCTCGACGGCAGTCTTCACCTCGCTGGAGACCAGCTTGTCCTTGGTCTGCGAGCTGAACTTGGGGTCCGGCACCTTGACCGAGATGATGGCGGTCAGACCTTCGCGGGCATCGTCACCAGTGGTGGCGATCTTGTATTTCTTGGCCAGGCCTTCCTGCTCGATATAGTTGTTCAGGTGACGGGTGAGGGCAGAGCGGAAGCCTGCCAGGTGGGTACCGCCGTCACGCTGGGGGATGTTGTTGGTGAAGCAGAGGATGTTCTCGTTGAAACTGTCGTTCCACTGCAGCGCCACCTCGACACCCACACCGTCTTCCTCACGCTGGATGTTGAAGTGGAAGACCTCGTTGACGATGGTCTTGTTGGTGTTCAGGTACTCGACGAAGGCTTTCAGGCCGCCCTCGTACTTGAACATTTCTTCCTTCCCACTGCGCTCGTCACGCAGGAGGATGCCGACGCCGGAGTTGAGGAAAGACAGTTCGCGCAGGCGCTTGGCCAGGATGTCCCAACTGAAATGGATGTTGGTGAAAGTCTCGGCAGAGGCTTTGAAGTGCACCTCGGTACCGGTACCGTCGGTCTCGCCAACGGCACGCAAGGCGAACTGGGGAACGCCGTGGCGATAGATCTGCTCCCAGACCTGGCCTGCACGGCGAATGGTCAGGCGCAGCTCCTCGGACAGGGCGTTGACCACGGAAACCCCCACGCCGTGGAGGCCGCCAGACACCTTGTAGGTGTTGTCGTCGAACTTACCGCCGGCGTGCAGCACGGTCATGATGACCTCGGCAGCGGAGACGCCTTCTTCTTTGTGGATATCCACCGGAATTCCGCGGCCGTTGTCACGGACGGTGATCGACTCGTCGGTGTGGATGGTGATGCTGATCTCGGAGCAGTAACCCGCCAAGGCTTCGTCGATGGAGTTGTCCACCACCTCGAATACCATGTGGTGCAGACCGGTCCCATCGTCGGTATCGCCGATGTACATACCCGGGCGCTTGCGTACGGCGTCCAGTCCCTTCAGCACCTTGATGCTGGAAGAGTCGTACGTTTTGTTCTCGCTCATGCTTCACTCCGATGATCAAAGGTCTGGGTGATACCACCATGTTCCACGTGGAACATGGCTACCGGCGTATCCGTTCGCCAGCCGTCCCTCATTAGTTCGTGATCGACACAGGTGATGAATACCTGGCAATCCAATTCGTCCAGCAAACGGCAAAGGGCGCGCCGGTGCTGTTCATCCAGTTCGGACGGTAAATCGTCCACCAGATAGATGCATTGGCCGTGCTTGGCCTGGTTGAGCAGGTGCCCCTGGGCGATGCGTAACGCGCACACCACCAGCTTTTGCTGGCCTCGGGAAAGAACTTCGGCGGCGTTGTGCCCACCCAGTCGCAACCTCAGATCGGCACGCTGGGGGCCGGCTTGGGTATGACCCATTTGCTGGTCACGAAGGAGGGACGTCGCGAGCACCTCGGCAAGCTCCTTGTCCTTGTCCCATCCGCGGTAATAGCTGAGGGTGAGCCCTCCGATCTGTACCAATTCCTGCAAGGTGCGCTCGAAAACCGGCTTCAATGCCTGGATGTAGGCGCGTCGAAAGCCATCGATTTCCGTACTCGCAAGGGTCAGCTCACGGTCCCAGACGGCCTGCGAAACGGCGTCAAGTGTACCATGCCGGAGCCACGAGTTCCGCTGCCGCAGGGCCTTCTGCAGACGCTGCCAGGCGGGGAGAAAACGAGGTTCCACGTGGAACACTCCCCAATCGAGGAACTGACGACGAATTTTTGGGGAGCCCTCCAGCAAGCGGAAGCTATCCGGATTGATGACCTGCAGCGGAAGAGTCCCAGCCAGTTGGGCAGCACTCTTGGCGTTTTGCCCATCGATACGGATCTGGAACTCCCCGTTTCGCTCACGGGAAATACCCAGACTGCTGCTACGGCCCTCCAGAAGCTCAACCTGACCGAAGACCGTACAGGCTGGCTGGTCATGTTGGATTACTGGCTGCAGCTTGTTACTGCGAAAGGAGCGGGCAAGCCCGAGCAGGTAGATAGCCTCAAGCAGACTGGTCTTACCGCTGCCGTTGTCGCCATGGATGATATTGATGCGGGGGGAGGGGGAGAGCGTCACCGGGTGCAGGTTTCTCACCGCGGTGACGGTGACACGGCTGAGGGACATCGAGCGTGTTACAGGCGCATCGGCATGACGACATAGGAAGAGTCGTCGTTATCCGCTTCCTGGAGCAGGGCACTGCTGTTGGAATCGGAAAGGATGAGGCGTACCTGATCGGTGGTCATCACACCCAGTACATCGAGCAGGTAACTGACGTTGAAACCGATCTCCAGGTTGCTGCCTCCGTACTCGACGGCCACTTCCTCTTCCGCCTCTTCCTGTTCCGGGTTGTTGGCCTGGATTTTCAGCAGCCCGGCCGCCAGTTGCAGGCGAATGCCGCGATACTTCTCGTTGGACAGGATTGCAGTGCGACTGAAGGCCTCACGCAGGGCCTGGCGATCACCGACGACCAGCTTGTCGCCACCACGGGGCAGCACACGCTCGTAGTCCGGAAACTTGCCGTCGACCAGCTTGGAGGTAAAGGTGAACTCGCCGGTTGTGGCACGGATGTGGTGCTGACCGAGAACGATGCGGACTTCGCCGTCCTGCTCGGTGAGCAGGCGAGCCAGTTCGAGAATGCCCTTGCGCGGCACGATCACCTGGTGGCGATCCACACCTTCGATGCCGGCCTGCATGGCGCACATGGCCAGGCGGTGGCCATCGGTGGCGACGGCACGCAGTACCCCGGCGTTCACTTCCAGGAGCATGCCGTTGAGGTAGTAGCGTACGTCCTGCTGGGCCATGGCGAAGCTTGTGCGTTCGATCAGCCGCCGCAGCTTGCTCTGCACCAGGCTGAAGTTCAGCGAGCCCGGACCTTCTTCCACAGTGGGGAAGTCATTGGCGGGCAGGGTGGAGAGGGTGAACTTGCTGCGGCCAGCCTTGATCAACAGCTTCTGCTCGTCGACGCGGATGTCGATCAGCGCATCGCTGGGCAGGCTCTTGCAGATGTCCATCAGCTTGCGCGCCGGAACGGTGATCTCACCCGGTTCGGCGGCGTCTTCAAGAACCACACGCCCAACCAGTTCGACCTCAAGATCGGTACCGGTTAGCGATAGCTGCTGGCCTTCAACCACCAGCAACACATTGGAGAGGACCGGCAAGGTCTGGCGGCGCTCGACGACGCCGGCGACCAGTTGCAGGGGTTTCAACAGGGCTTCGCGTTGAATGATGAAATGCATGGTCTAGTCCCTTGCCTCAATGGGCTGCGCTTGAACGGTCACGTAGTCAGTGTACGCAGCAGGTTCTTGTAGTCCTCGCGGATATCCGCGTCGGATTCCCTGAGTTCCGCAATCTTACGACAGGCATGCAGAACAGTCGTGTGGTCTCGTCCACCAAAGGCGTCACCGATTTCCGGCAAGCTGTGGTTGGTCAGTTCCTTGGACAGCGCCATGGCCACCTGGCGCGGCCGCGCGACGGAGCGCGAACGGCGTTTGGAGAGCATGTCCGACATCTTGATCTTGTAGTACTCGACGACGATGCGCTGGATGTTGTCGATGCTGACCAGCTTGTCCTGCAGGGCCAGCAGGTCCTTCAGGGACTCGCGGATCAGCTCGATGGTGATCTCGCGCCCCATGAAGTGTGCATGAGCGATGACACGCTTGAGTGCACCTTCCAGCTCACGGACGTTGGAGCGGATGCGCTGAGCGATGAAGAACGCGGCATCGTGAGGCAGGTCCACCTTCGCCTGCTCGGCCTTCTTCATCAGGATCGCCACACGGGTTTCCAGCTCCGGCGGCTCCACAGCTACCGTCAGGCCCCAGCCAAAGCGAGATTTCAGGCGCTCCTCGAGCCCTTCGATCTCCTTCGGATAGCGGTCACTGGTGAGAATCACCTGCTGTCCGCCTTCCAGAAGGGCGTTGAAGGTGTGGAAGAACTCCTCCTGGGAGCGCTCCTTGCGGGCAAAGAACTGGATGTCGTCGATGAGCAGTGCGTCCACCGAACGATAGAAACGCTTGAACTCGTTGATCGCATTCAACTGCAGCGCCTTGACCATGTCGGCGACGAAACGCTCGGAGTGCAGATAGACGATCTTGGCGTTGGGGTTCTTCTTGAGCAGGTGGTTTCCCACCGCATGCATCAAGTGGGTCTTGCCCAGGCCCACGCCCCCATAAAGGAAGAGGGGGTTATAGCCATGCTTCGGGTTATCCGCCACCTGCCAGGCCGCTGCACGGGCCAGTTGGTTGGACTTGCCCTCGACGAAGTTCTCGAAGGTGAAGGTCCGGTTCAAGTAGCTGGTGTGCTTGAGCGCTCCCTCGACCTGCACCGAACGCTCAGTCCGAACGGCAGGCGGTGCGGAGACGGAAGCGAGCGGATCGAGGCTTGCGCGGCTTTCCTCTACGGTCTCGACACGCTGCGCCGCCACCGGTGCCGAAGGCGCGGGGGTGATGACGGGCGGGGCGGAAACCGGGACAGGTGCAACACGAGGGGGCGGCCGATTGCGCTTGCTGCCAATCAGCAGCGAGAGGGCAGGCGCCAGCCCGTTACCGCGCTCGCTGAGCAACTCCAGCAGACGGCCCATGTACTTCTCGTTGACCCAGTCCAATACAAAGCGATTGGGGGCGTAGACCCGGAGTTCGTCACCCTCGGCCTCGACCTGCAACGGACGGATCCAGGTGTTGAATTGCTGGGCGGGCAGTTCGTCGCGCAGAAGATCCACGCACTGCTGCCAAAGTTCCACTGACACGGATGTCCCCCAGGTAGGAAAGGTGTGCGGTGAAAAAGCTGGCGCCTAGTGTAACGGCCAACGCCCAAGTTATCCACATGCAATTCGTCGATTCGCCAAGGAAAATCAATGCCTTATTGCAGCACTTGAGCGCTGTCGGGATAGCTCGTCAAAGCTGTGGATAACGACACCTGAGCCCGGTATACAAGACACTGGATAACCCAGTGGACACTCAGCCTGTGGACAAAAGCCCTTGTTATGCTCGGCTTGCCAACAGCCCGGGCACAGTTGCCACACGGCTTGCTGACAAGCTTTTCCCGGAGCAGGTTGTGTGCAACCCGGGGCGTGGAGTGAGTTTTCCACAGGCGATGTACCTCGTAACATCTATAAGTTCATTCATCCTTCTTTAATCCCTTCTTTTTTTATCTACTCCTGCACCGCTCTCATCGTTGGTTGGAAATTGACCTGCTCACCTCATTTCTCTAGAATCGCCGGTCTCTTAAACGGGGGCCGCCTCGGCCCGTTGTGATCAACCAGGTAACGAATCATGAAACGCACTTTCCAGCCCAGCACCCTCAAGCGCGCTCGTACCCACGGTTTCCGTGCTCGTATGGCCACCAAGAACGGCCGCCAAGTCCTGTCGCGTCGCCGCGCCAAGGGCCGCAAGCGCCTGACCGTCTGACTCATCCGGAACAGGTGGTGAGTCGAGGCTTCGGCCGGGAAAAGCGACTACTGGTCCCCCGGCAATTCAAGGCGGTCTTCGACTCCCCTTCCGGAAAGGTCCCCGGCAGGAACGTCCTGCTGCTCGCACGTGACAACGCCCTTGATCATCCCCGTCTGGGCATGGTGATCGGCAAGAAGAGCGTCAAACTGTCCGTCGAGCGCAACCGCATCAAACGCCAGATACGTGAATCCTTCCGACACAACCTCGAGTTGCTGGCCGGTTGGGACATCGTGATCGTGGCGAAGCGAGGCCTGGGCGATCTGGAGAACGAAGAGCTAAAGCAGCAATTCGGCAAACTCTGGAAGCGCCTTGCCCGCAGCCGGCCGCGCCCTGAGCCTCCTATCGAACCAGGGATGGCCGACACTCCTCATGCGTAAACTGGCCCTCGTCCCGATCCAGTTCTATCGCTATGCCATCAGCCCGCTGATGGCCAGTCACTGCCGCTTCTATCCCAGCTGTTCCTGTTACGCACAGGAGGCCATCGAACGTCATGGCGTCCTGCGTGGGGGTTGGCTGACCCTGCGTCGATTGGGTCGCTGTCACCCCTGGAACCCCGGCGGCTATGACCCGGTTCCCCCTGCCAACACATCCCAATCCTCTTCGATGGCCGAGTAATCATGGATATCCAACGCTCGATCCTGATAGTCGCCCTGGCGATCGTGTCCTACCTCATGGTTCTCCAGTGGAACCAGGACTACGGCCAGGCCGCCCTGCCGACCACCAGCACTGCTGCCTCAAGCGCACCGTCCTCGCTGCCGGAAACCGGCTCGCCGGCACAACGCAGCAGCGACGACGTACCCACCGCAGAAGGGCCTGGCCAGACCAGCGCCCCCATGACGGCACAGAGCGCGCCGAGCAACGAGCTGATCCGAGTCGACACCGACGTACTGAGCATCGCCATCGACCCGAACGGTGGTGACATCGTCCAACTGACGTTGCCGAAGTACCCCCGTCGCCAGGATCACCCGGATGTTCCGTTCCAGCTGTTCGACAACGGCAATGAGCGTACTTACCTGGCCCAGAGCGGTCTGATCGGTGCCAATGGCCCGGATGGTCGTGCCAGCGGTCGCCCGATGTACGCCTCTGCCCAGCACCAGTACAAGCTGGCCGACGGCCAGGATCAGTTGGTGGTCGACCTGACCTACAGCGACGCCGGTGTGAACTACACCAAGCGCTTCACCTTGACCCGCGGCCAGTACGACCTGAAGGTGACCTACCGCATCGACAACCAGAGCGGCCAGCCCTGGACCGGCAACCTCTATGCCCAGCTCAAGCGTGACGGCAGCGGTGATCCGTCCTCCAGCACCGCCACCGGCGTCTCCACCTACCTGGGTGCGGCCGTCTGGACCCCGAGCGAGCCCTACAAGAAGATCTCCATCAAGGACATCGACAAGCAGAAGTTCAAGGAAACCGTCGATGGCGGCTGGGTCGCCTGGCTGCAGCACTACTTCGTGACGGCCTGGATTCCGGAAAAAGGCCAGACCAGCACCATCGAGACCCGCAAGGACACCAAGGGCAACTACATCGTCGGTTTCGTCGGTTCCAGCCTCAACGTCGCCGCAGGCGGTCAGGGTGAAAGCTCAGCGGTACTCTACGCCGGTCCGAAGATCCAGAAACACCTGAAGGAACTGTCTCCAGGCCTGGAGCTGACCGTCGACTACGGCTTCCTGTGGTTCATCGCCCAGCCGATCTTCTGGCTGCTGCAACATATCCACAGCCTGCTGGGCAACTGGGGCTGGTCCATCATCGCCCTGACCGTGCTGATCAAGCTCGCGTTCTTCCCCCTCTCTGCCGCCAGCTACAGGTCCATGGCCCGTATGCGTGCCGTTTCGCCCAAGCTGCAGGCGTTGAAGGAGCAGTTCGGTGACGATCGCCAGAAGATGTCTCAGGCGATGATGGAGCTGTACAAGAAAGAGAAGATCAACCCGCTGGGTGGCTGCTTGCCGATCCTGGTGCAGATGCCGGTGTTCCTGGCTCTGTACTGGGTACTGCTGGAAAGCGTCGAGATGCGCCAGGCCCCCTGGATGTTCTGGATCACCGACCTGTCGATCAAGGATCCGTTCTTCATCCTGCCGATCATCATGGGCGCCACCATGTTCATTCAGCAGCACCTGAACCCGACACCGCCGGACCCCATGCAGGCCAAGGTCCTCAAGCTGATGCCGGTGATCTTCACCTTCTTCTTCCTGTGGTTCCCGGCCGGTCTGGTGATCTACTGGGTGGTCAACAACTGCCTGTCCATTGCACAGCAGTGGTACATTACCCGGCAGATCGAGGCGTCCACCAAGGCCACTGCCTGACGCCAGAACCGCCTGAAAAAGACGCCCCCATCGTGGGGCGTCTTGCTATCCGCTCGTTGAAGGAGAGCCCCATGAACGCGCCCCGTGAAACCATCGCCGCCGTCGCCACCGCCCAAGGTCGAGGTGGTGTGGGGATCGTGCGCGTCTCGGGCCCCTTGGCGGAGCAGATCGGCGAGACCGTCACCGGTCGCTCGCTCAAGCCCCGCTTCGCGCACTACGGCACCTTCCGGGACGGCGAGAACGGCGCCCTGGATGAAGGGCTTGCCCTGTACTTCCCCGGGCCGAACTCCTTCACCGGGGAAGACGTCCTGGAGCTGCAGGGCCACGGCGGCCCCGTGGTGCTGGACCTGCTGCTCAAGCGCTGCCTCTCCCTGGGTGCACGCCTGGCGCGCCCAGGTGAGTTCAGCGAACGCGCCTTCCTCAACGACAAGCTCGACCTGGCGCAGGCCGAGGCGATCGCCGACCTGATAGAGGCCAGCTCAGAACAGGCCGCGCGAAATGCCCTGCGCTCCCTGCAGGGTGCTTTCTCCACTCGGGTTCACGGACTGACCGAGCGACTCATCCAGTTGCGCATCTATGTCGAGGCCGCCATCGACTTTCCGGAAGAGGAGATCGACTTCCTCGCCGATGGTCACGTGCTCGGCTTGCTGGACGGTGTTCGCGCCGACTTATCCACAGTGCTCAAGGAAGCGGGGCAGGGCGCCTTGCTGCGGGACGGAATGACCGTGGTCATCGCCGGCCGGCCCAACGCTGGCAAATCCAGCTTGCTGAATGCACTGGCAGGACGGGAGGCGGCCATCGTCACCGACATCGCCGGCACCACTCGGGATGTTTTGCGTGAACATATCCACATCGACGGCATGCCCCTGCATGTGGTGGACACTGCCGGCTTGCGCAGCACCGATGACCATGTGGAAAAGATCGGCGTGGAACGTGCCCTGAAGGCCATCAACGAGGCTGACCGCGTCTTGCTGGTGGTGGACGCCAGTGCACCGGAAGCGGCCGACCCCTTCGCCCTCTGGCCGGAGTTCCTCGACACCTCGCCCGACCCCACTCGGGTGACCCTGATCCGCAACAAGGCGGACCTGAGCGGTGAGACCGTGGGGCTGGAAATCTCCGCCGACGGCCACACCACCCTAAGCCTCAGTGCCCGCTCCGGCGCCGGGCTCGAGCTGCTGCGTGATCACCTCAAGGCCTGCATGGGCTACGAGCAGACCGCCGAGAGCAGCTTCAGCGCCCGCCGCCGGCACCTGGAATCCCTGCGCCAGGCCGGAGCCCATCTGGACCATGGCCGCGATCAGCTCACTCACATGGGCGCTGGCGAGCTGCTGGCGGAAGACCTGCGCCTTGCACAGCACGCCCTGGGTGAGATCACCGGAGCATTCAGCTCCGACGATCTACTGGGGCGAATCTTCTCCAGCTTCTGCATCGGCAAGTAGCCGCCTCCCTCCGCGACCGCTTCCTCTCTCCTCACGCTGCCAACCCTCGGCAGCGTGGACAGGCCTCGTGCGCGCCGAATAAACCCTGTTGATAACCTGCCCTGAACCCCGTCCATAACCCTGGGTAAAAGACGGAGGATAACTGCCCTGTGAATAAGCATATCTTTCATCCACAGGCCAGACACGGGCATCCCCCAGGAAACCGCCAGGAACTCGACAGGCTTATCCTTGGCTACATGATGCATATTCAGTGGCCTGAAGCTACTTATCCACATAAAGAAGCTTCACCATACATAAACACAAGAACAAGCTCTTTAAGAAATTCTCTTCTCTTTTTCTTTTTCTACCTGGCAAAGTTTTCCACAAGCCGTATTGGTCAGAGAGGGAGAATGTGGAAAACTTCCCATAGCGCCGATTGGCTATTTTTTGTGCAGAAGACTTCATTCAAGAAGGCTAAGTCCCTATACTTGCCGCCTTTCCCTATTTCCCCCTTCCCAAACAGGCACGAGGTGCGTGGTGGATTTCCCTTCCCGTTTTGACGTGATCGTGATCGGCGGCGGTCATGCCGGTACCGAGGCCGCGCTGGCATCCGCCCGCATGGGCGTTAAGACCTTGCTGCTGACCCATAACGTCGAGACTCTGGGTCAGATGAGCTGCAACCCGGCCATCGGCGGTATCGGCAAGAGCCACCTCGTCAAGGAAATCGATGCACTGGGTGGCGCTATGGCCACCGCAACGGACCTGGGCGGTATCCAGTTCCGCGTGCTCAACAGTCGGAAGGGCCCTGCAGTACGCGCTACACGTGCCCAGGCTGACCGCGTTCTCTACAAGGCAGCCATTCGCGAGATTCTTGAAAACCAGCCGAACCTGTGGATATTCCAGCAGGCCTGCGACGATCTGATTGTGGAAAACGATCAGGTTAAGGGCGTCGTGACCCAGATGGGCCTTCGCTTCCATGCGGAATCCGTGGTCTTGACCACAGGGACCTTCCTCGGCGGACTTATCCACATCGGCCTGCAGAACTACTCGGGTGGCCGCGCCGGCGACCCGCCGTCCATCGCCCTGGCTCATCGCCTGCGTGAGCTGCCGCTGCGTGTCGGCCGCTTGAAGACCGGCACACCGCCGCGCATCGATGGTCGCTCCGTTGACTTCACGGTAATGACGGAGCAACCCGGCGATACGCCGATCCCTGTGATGTCCTTCCTGGGCAACAAGGAGCAGCATCCGCGGCAGGTCAGTTGCTGGATCACTCACACCAATGCCCGCACCCACGAGATCATCGCCAGCAACCTCGACCGTTCGCCGATGTACTCCGGCGTCATCGAAGGCGTCGGCCCGCGCTACTGCCCGTCGATCGAGGACAAGATCCACCGCTTCGCCGACAAGGACAGCCACCAGGTATTCCTCGAGCCGGAAGGCCTGACCACCCACGAGCTGTATCCCAACGGCATATCCACCTCGCTGCCCTTCGATGTGCAGCTGGACATCGTTCGTTCCATTCGCGGGATGGAGAACGCTCACATCGTGCGGCCGGGCTACGCCATCGAATACGACTACTTCGACCCCCGTGACCTCAAGTACAGCCTGGAGACCAAGGTCATCGACGGGCTGTTCTTCGCCGGGCAGATCAATGGCACCACCGGTTACGAAGAGGCCGCTGCCCAAGGCCTGCTGGCCGGCGCCAACGCTGCGCTGAGGGCCCAGAGCCGCGAAGCCTGGTGTCCGCGTCGTGACGAGGCCTACATCGGTGTACTGGTGGATGACCTGATCACCCTGGGCACCCAGGAGCCTTACCGCATGTTCACCTCGCGGGCCGAGTACCGGCTGATCCTCCGTGAGGACAACGCCGACCTGCGTCTCACCGAAAAGGGGCGTGAACTGGGTCTGGTCGATGACCGCCGCTGGGCGGCCTTCGAGGCCAAGCGTGAGGGCATCGCCCTGGAAGAGCAGCGTCTGAAGAGTACCTGGGTACGTCCTGGTACGGCCCAGGGCGATGCCATTGCTGAGCGCTTCGGCACGCCACTCACCCACGAGTACAACCTGCTCAACCTGCTGAGCCGCCCGGAGATCGACTACGCCGGCCTGGTGGAGGTGACAGGCAACGGCGCTGAAGACCCGCAAGTGGCCGAACAGGTCGAGATCAAGACCAAGTACGCCGGCTACATCGACCGCCAGCAGGACGAGATCGCTCGGCTGCGTGCCAGCGAGAACACCCGCCTGCCCGATGACCTGGACTACGCCGCCATCTCCGGCCTGTCCAAGGAGATCCAGCACAAGCTGGGCAACGCCCGTCCGGAGACACTGGGGCAGGCCTCGCGCATCCCTGGCGTCACGCCGGCGGCCATCTCGCTGTTGCTTATCCACTTGAAGAAGCGTGGCGCCGGCCAGTCGCTGGAGAGAAGTGCCTGATGTCCCTCGTCACTTCCTCGCACGCCGAAGAACTCACCCGAGGCGCCAACGCATTGTGCGTTACGCTCGATGCTAGGCAGCAGGAGCTGCTGCTGGGCTACCTCGCCCTGCTGATCAAGTGGAACAAGGCCTACAACCTCACCGCGGTACGTAACGCGGACGAGATGGTGTCCCGCCACCTGCTGGACAGCCTCAGCGTGGTTCCCTTCGTCGCCGAGCGCGGCGATGACTGGCTCGACGTCGGCAGCGGCGGCGGCATGCCCGGCATACCCCTGGCGATTCTGTTCCCTGAGCGTCGCTTCACCCTGCTGGACTCCAACGGCAAGAAGACCCGCTTCCTCACTCAGGTGAAGCTGGAGCTCGGTCTGGACAATCTCAGTGTGGTGAACGCACGCGTCGAAGCCTTCCGTCCGGAGCAGCCCTTCACAGGCATCGTCTCCCGTGCCTTCAGTGCTCTGGAAGACTTCGCCAACTGGACCCGCCACCTTGGCGACCGCGACACCCACTGGCTGGCCATGAAGGGACTGCGCCCGGATGACGAACTGGCGCGGATGCCCGATGACTTCAAGGTCGAAGCGGAGCACACCCTCGCGGTTCCCGGTTGCCAAGGCCAACGCCATCTGCTGATACTGCGCCGCACGGAATGAAGGGGGGTAAGGCAGCCATGGCCAAGGTATTCGCGATCGCCAACCAGAAGGGCGGAGTGGGCAAGACCACCACCTGCATCAACCTGGCCGCGTCGCTGGTCGCGACCAAGCGTCGTGTTCTGCTGATCGACCTCGATCCCCAGGGCAACGCCACCATGGGCAGCGGAATCGACAAGCACGCCCTGGAGCATTCCATCTATGACGTCTTGATCGGCGAGTGCGACCTGGCCGACGCCATGCAGTTCTCCGAGCACGGTGGCTACCAGTTGCTGCCGGCCAACCGCGACCTGACTGCGGCGGAAGTGGCCCTGCTGGAAATGAAGATGAAGGAAAGCCGCCTGCGCTATGCCCTGGCACCGGTGCGGGAGAACTACGACTACATCCTCATCGACTGCCCGCCGTCCCTGTCGATGCTCACCATCAACGCCCTAGTGGCGGCCGATGGCGTGATCATCCCCATGCAGTGCGAGTACTACGCACTGGAAGGGCTGTCCGACCTGATCAATAGCATCCAGCGCATCGGCCAGTTGCTGAACCCCGAACTCAAGATCGAAGGCCTGCTGCGCACCATGTACGATCCGCGCATCAGTCTCACCAACGACGTCAGCGCCCAGCTCAAGGAGCATTTCGGCGACAAGCTCTACGACGTCGTCATTCCCCGCAACGTACGCCTCGCCGAGGCACCCAGCTTTGGTATGCCGGCTCTGGTGTACGACAAGCAATCCCGTGGCGCCATCGCCTACCTCGCACTGGCTGGTGAAGTGGTTCGCCGACAGCGCGCCGGCGCCAGAACAGCTACCGCATAAGGAAACCGCATGGCAGCGAAAAAACGAGGCCTGGGTCGTGGCCTGGACGCCCTGCTGGGCGGCAACAACGCCACCGTCCTGCAGGAGGAGGCCACCAAGGCCGATACTCGCGAGCTGCAGAACCTGCCCCTGGACCTGATCCAGCGAGGCAAGTACCAACCCCGCCGAGACATGGACCCCACCGCCCTCGAAGAGCTGGCACAGTCGATCAAGGCCCAGGGCGTCATGCAACCGATCGTGGTACGCCCCATCGGTGGTGGTCGCTTCGAGATCATTGCCGGTGAGCGGCGCTGGCGTGCCAGCCAGCAGGCTGGCCTGGATCGAATCCCCGCTCTGGTGCGCGAGGTGCCGGACGAGGCCGCCATCGCCATGGCACTGATCGAGAACATCCAGCGTGAAGACCTCAGCCCGATCGAAGAGGCCGTGGCGCTTCAGCGCCTGCAGCAGGAGTTCCAGCTCACCCAGCAACAGGTGGCCGAAGCGGTGGGCAAGTCCCGCGTCACCATCACCAACCTGCTGCGCCTGATCGGCCTGCCGGAAGAGGTGAAGACCCTCCTGGCTCACGGCGACCTGGAAATGGGCCATGCCCGTGCACTTCTCGGCCTGCCCCTGGAACGTCAGGTGGAAGGCGCGCGACATGTTGTCGCACGCGGACTGACCGTGCGCCAAACCGAGGCACTGGTGAGGCAGTGGCTGAACACCCGTGAGAAGCCTGTCGAAGCGGTCAAGTCCGACCCGGACATCAGTCGGCTCGAACAGCGCCTGGCTGAGCGCCTGGGCGCACCGGTGCAGATCAAGCACGGCCAGAAGGGCAAGGGACAGTTGGTGATCCGCTACAACTCCCTCGACGAATTGCAGGGTGTCCTGGCCCACATCCGCTGAAACATCTGGGCATGTAGCGGAAAGTCGGATTTCACTACCGGGCAGTTGAACGGGGGGGGTTAGGCCCCTATACTCTGCGCGCAATTTTGTCGGCACAAAGTATGCCAAGTCATTGATTCAAGGCGCCGACTCAGAGGACATGCTGCGATGGATATCCGCACGCCGAATCGCTTGCCCTTCCATCGTCTACCGGTCTTCCCGGTGCTGCTCGTCCAAGGGGTCGTATTGCTGATCGCCGCCGTCGTTCTCTGGCAGTGGCGTGGCGCGGTCGCTGGCTACTCTGGCTTGTGCGGTGGGCTTATCGCCTGGTTGCCGAACCTGTACTTCGCCCACAAGGCGTTCCGCTACAGTGGAGCCCGGGCAGCCCAGGCGATCGTCCGGTCGTTCTATGCCGGCGAGATGGGCAAGTTGATTCTGACGGCAGTGCTCTTCGCGCTGACGTTCGCAGGCGTGAAACCACTGGAGGCGCCGGCCCTGTTCGGCGCTTTCCTGCTGACCCAGGCGGTCAGCTGGTTCGCTCCCCTGCTGATGAGAACAAGATATTCGAAACCTTAGGGCGTTTGAGGCAAACATGGCAGAGCAAACCGCTTCGGGCTATATCCAGCACCACCTGCAAAACCTGACCTTCGGTAAGCTGCCGTCCGGCGAATGGGGCTTTGCCCACACTGCCGAACAAGCCAAGGAAATGGGCTTCTGGGCGTTCCACGTGGACACTTTGGGCTGGTCCATCGGCCTCGGTCTGCTGTTCGTCTTCCTGTTCCGCATGGCGGCCAAGAAGGCCACCTCCGGCGTTCCCGGTGGCCTGCAGAACCTGGTGGAAGTGATGGTCGACTTCGTCGACACCAACGTCAAAGACACCTTCCACGGCCGTAACCCGCTGATCGCCCCGCTGGCACTGACCATCTTCGTCTGGATCTTCCTGATGAACGCCATCGACCTGGTCCCGGTGGACTGGATCCCGATGCTGGCCGCCAAGATCGCTGGTAACGAGCACCTGTTCTTCCGCGCCGTACCGACCACCGACCCGAACGCCACACTGGGCATGGCCTTCTCCGTGTTCGCCCTGATCATCTTCTACAGCATCAAGGTGAAAGGCATCGGTGGCTTCCTCGGCGAACTGACCCTGCATCCCTTCAGCAGCAAGAACATCGCCGTGCAGATCCTGCTGATCCCGGTGAACTTCCTGCTCGAATTCGTCACTCTGATCGCCAAGCCGATCTCCCTGGCCCTGCGACTGTTCGGCAACATGTACGCCGGCGAGCTGGTGTTCATCCTGATCGCCGTGATGTTCGGCGCCGGCATCCTGCTGCTCAGCGGCCTCGGTATCGCCCTGCAGTGGGCGTGGGCCGTGTTCCACATCCTGATCATCACCCTGCAGGCGTTCATCTTCATGATGTTGACCATCGTCTACCTGTCGATGGCGCACGAAGACAACCATTGATAGCGCGCGGTGCCTCCTGGCTGTCTCCCCTTCGGGGAGGAACAGCAGGGGGCGTTTCAGGCTAGCGATGGTCCCGCCGCAGTCCGCGCGGGAATGCCCGAAAGGGCGATGGGAACACCAAAACGACTTCGTTCTACCGCTTCACTTAAACCTAACCAACACGACATAAAGTCGGGAGGAAAAATGGAAACTGTAGTAGGTCTCACCGCGATCGCCGTAGCTCTGCTGATTGGTCTGGGTGCCCTGGGTACCGCTATCGGCTTCGGTCTGCTGGGTGGCAAGTTCCTGGAAGGCGCTGCTCGCCAGCCGGAAATGGTCCCGATGCTGCAGGTCAAAATGTTCATCGTCGCCGGCCTGCTGGACGCCGTGACCATGATTGGCGTTGGTATCGCTCTGTTCTTCACCTTCGCTAACCCGTTCATTGCTCAGGTAGCCCAGTAATCCCTTCCTTAGGGAATTGGACTGACAACGAACGAGCGAGGTGTTGGCGTGAATATTAATGCAACCCTGATCGGCCAGTCCGTCGCGTTCTTCATCTTCGTACTGTTCTGCATGAAGTTCGTGTGGCCTCCGGTCATCACGGCACTGCGCGACCGTCAGAAGAAGATCGCCGACGGCCTGGACGCTGCCAACCGCGCGGCTCGTGACCTGGAGCTGGCCCACGAGAAAGTGGCCCAGCAACTGCGCGAGGCCAAGACTCAGGCAGCTGAAATCATCGAGCAAGCCAAGAAGCGTGCTACCCAGATCGTCGACGAAGCTCGCGATCAGGCCCGCACCGAAGGCGAGCGCCTCAAGGCGCAGGCTCAGGCCGAGATCGAGCAGGAACTCAACGGTGTCAAAGACGCGCTGCGTGCCCAACTGGGTAGCCTGGCCGTAAGCGGTGCCGAGAAGATCCTGGGTGCCACTATCGATCAAAACGCGCACGCGGAGCTGGTTAACAAACTGGCCGCCGAAATCTAAGCGAGGGCGATCATGGCAGAACTGACCACGCTGGCCCGACCTTACGCCAAGGCGGCTTTCGAGTACGCCCAGGCCCATCAGCAGCTGGCCGCCTGGTCGGCCATGCTTGGCCTGGCCGCTGCGGTGTCTCAGGACACCACCATGCAGCAGGTGCTCAAAGCCCCGCGTCTGACGAGCGAAGAGAAAGCCAACACCTTCATCGAGGTGGTTGGCGACAAATTCGATGCTCAGGTAGGCAATTTCATCCGCGTCCTCTCTGAAAACGGCCGCATCGGCCTGTTGCCGGAGATCGTCGAACTGTTCGAGCTGTACAAGGCCGAGCAGGAGAAGTCGATCGACGTGGAAGTCACCAGTGCCTTCGCATTGAACACTGAACAGCAAGACAAACTCGCCAAGGTTCTCAGCGCTCGGCTTGGCCGGGAAGTGCGACTGCACGCTGCGGAAGACACCAGCCTCATCGGCGGTGTCGTGATCCGTGCCGGCGACCTGGTTATCGATGGCTCGGTTCGCGGCAAGATCGCGAAGCTGGCCGAAGCGTTGAAATCTTGAGTTTGAAGGGGCAGCAGAGCAATGCAGCAACTCAATCCTTCCGAAATTAGTGAAATCATCAAGGGGCGTATCGAGAAACTCGACGTCTCTTCCCAAGCCCGCAACGAAGGCACCATCGTCTCCGTCTCCGACGGTATCGTCCGCATCCACGGCCTGGCCGACGTGATGTACGGCGAGATGATCGAGTTCCCGGGTGGCGTCTACGGCATGGCACTGAACCTGGAGCAGGACTCCGTAGGTGCCGTGGTACTGGGCAGCTACCTGAGCCTGGCCGAAGGCATGAGCGCCAAGTGCACCGGCCGCATCCTGGAAGTCCCGGTTGGTCCGGAGCTGCTGGGTCGCGTGGTTGACGCACTGGGTAACCCGATCGATGGCAAAGGCCCGATCAATGCCAAGGCCACCGACGCTGTCGAGAAAGTGGCTCCGGGCGTGATCTGGCGTAAGTCGGTCGACCAGCCGGTACAGACCGGCTACAAGTCGGTTGACGCCATGATCCCGGTCGGCCGTGGCCAGCGCGAGCTGATCATCGGTGACCGTCAGATCGGCAAGACTGCCCTGGCTGTCGACGCCATCATCAACCAGAAGAACAGCGGCATCCGCTGCGTCTACGTAGCCATCGGTCAGAAGCAATCGACCATCGCCAACGTCGTACGCAAGCTGGAAGAGACCGGCGCCCTGGCCAACACCATCGTGGTGGCTGCCTCGGCTTCCGAATCCGCTGCGCTGCAGTTCCTGGCCCCCTACGCCGGCTGCACCATGGGTGAATACTTCCGCGACCGCGGTGAAGACGCCCTGATCGTCTACGATGACCTGTCCAAGCAGGCCGTCGCCTACCGCCAGATCTCCCTGCTGCTGCGCCGCCCGCCGGGCCGCGAAGCCTACCCGGGCGACGTGTTCTATCTCCACAGCCGCCTGCTGGAGCGCGCATCCCGCGTTTCCGAGGAATACGTCGAGAAGTTCACCAACGGCGAAGTGAAAGGCAAGACCGGTTCCCTGACCGCCCTGCCGATCATCGAAACCCAGGCCGGTGACGTTTCCGCGTTCGTTCCGACCAACGTGATCTCCATCACCGACGGTCAGATCTTCCTGGAATCCGCCATGTTCAACTCGGGTATCCGTCCGGCCGTCAACGCCGGTATCTCGGTATCCCGCGTGGGTGGTGCCGCCCAGACCAAGATCATCAAGAAGCTCTCCGGTGGCATCCGTACCGCACTCGCCCAGTACCGTGAACTGGCGGCCTTCGCCCAGTTCGCCTCCGACCTGGACGAAGCGACCCGCAAGCAGCTGGAGCACGGTCAGCGCGTTACCGAGCTGATGAAGCAGAAGCAGTACGCGCCCATGTCCATCGCTGACATGTCCGTGTCCCTGTACGCTGCCGAGCGTGGCTTCCTGACCGATGTGGACGTGAACAAAGTTGGCGCCTTCGAAGCAGCCCTGCTGGGTTACTTCAACCGTGAGCTGGCCGCACTGATGGCCAAGATCAACGAGAAAGGTGACTTCAACGACGAGATCGACGCAGGCATCAAGGCCGGCATCGAGAAGTTCAAGGCCACCCAAACCTGGTAAGCCGCAGCGGGGGCCCCAGGGCCCCCGCCTGCTAACCCGAAAGGTGTCAAATGGCAGGCGCAAAAGAGATTCGCAGCAAGATTGCGAGCATCAAAAGCACGCAGAAGATCACCAGCGCCATGGAAAAGGTGGCCGTCAGCAAGATGCGCAGGGCTCAGCAGCGCATGGCTGCCAGCCGTCCGTACGCGGAGCGCATCCGCCAGGTGATCGGTCATCTGGCCAACGCCAACCCCGAGTACCGCCACCCCTTCATGATCGAGCGCCCCGTCAAGCGCGTCGGCTATGTCGTGGTGAGTTCGGACCGTGGTCTGTGCGGTGGCTTGAACACCAACCTGTTCAAGGCCCTGGTCAAGGACATGGCGAGCAATCGCGAGCAAGGCGTGGAGATCGATCTCTGCGTGATTGGCAGCAAGGGTGCGGCGTTCTTCCGCAACTTTGGTGGCAATGTCGTTGCTGCGATCAGCCACCTCGGCGAAGAGCCGTCGATCAACGATCTGATCGGCAGCGTCAAGGTGATGCTCGATGCCTACCTCGAAGGTCGCATCGATCGTCTGTCCGTGGTTTCGAACAAGTTCGTCAACACCATGGTGCAGAAGCCCACGGTGGAACAGCTCGTTCCGCTGGTGGCGACTCCGGATGAAGCGCTCAAGCATCACTGGGACTACCTGTACGAACCCGACGCCAAGCAGCTCCTTGACGGGCTGATGGTGCGTTACGTGGAGTCGCAGGTGTACCAGGCGGTGGTCGAGAACAACGCCGCCGAGCAGGCTGCGCGGATGATCGCGATGAAGAACGCCACCGACAACGCCGGTGAACTGATCAGCGATCTGCAGCTGATCTACAACAAGGCGCGTCAGGCAGCGATCACCCAGGAAATTTCGGAAATCGTCGGCGGCGCTGCCGCGGTTTAAGAACGGTTCAAATATTCAGAGGAACCAAAGATGAGTAGCGGACGTATCGTTCAAATCATCGGCGCCGTTATCGACGTGGAATTCCCGCGTGATCAGGTACCGGCCGTATACGAGGCGCTGAAAGTGGTCGGCGCCGAAACCACCCTCGAAGTCCAGCAGCAACTGGGCGACGGCGTGGTTCGTTCCATCGCCATGGGCTCGACCGAAGGTCTGAAGCGTGGCCTGGACGTCACCAGCACTGGCGCAGCCATCTCCGTCCCGGTTGGCAAGGCCACCCTGGGCCGCATCATGGACGTCCTGGGCAACCCCATCGACGAAGCCGGCCCCATCGGCGAAGAAGAGCGTTGGGAAATCCACCGCGCTGCTCCGTCCTACGCCGACCAGGCGGGTGGCAACGAGCTGCTGGAAACCGGCATCAAGGTGATCGACCTGGTCTGCCCCTTCGCCAAAGGCGGCAAGGTAGGCCTGTTCGGTGGCGCCGGCGTGGGCAAGACCGTGAACATGATGGAACTCATCCGTAACATCGCCATCGAGCACAGCGGTTACTCTGTGTTCGCCGGCGTGGGCGAGCGTACCCGTGAGGGCAACGACTTCTACCACGAGATGAAGGACTCCAACGTACTGGACAAGGTCGCCCTGGTTTACGGCCAGATGAACGAGCCGCCGGGCAACCGTCTGCGCGTTGCACTGACCGGCCTGACCATGGCCGAGAAGTTCCGTGACGAAGGCCGCGACGTACTGCTGTTCGTCGACAACATCTACCGTTACACCCTGGCCGGCACCGAAGTGTCCGCGCTGCTGGGTCGTATGCCGTCCGCTGTGGGTTACCAGCCGACCCTGGCCGAGGAAATGGGCGTTCTGCAAGAGCGCATCACCTCCACCAAGACCGGTTCGATCACCTCCATCCAGGCCGTATACGTACCTGCGGACGACCTGACCGACCCGTCCCCGGCGACCACCTTCGCCCACCTGGACGCCACCGTCGTACTGTCCCGTGACATCGCCTCCCTGGGTATCTACCCGGCCGTTGACCCGCTGGACTCCACCAGCCGTCAGCTGGACCCGCTGGTGATCGGCCAGGAGCACTACGAGACCGCCCGTGGCGTGCAGTATGTACTGCAGCGCTACAAGGAGCTGAAGGACATCATCGCGATCCTCGGCATGGACGAGCTGTCCGAAGCGGACAAGCAACTGGTAGCCCGCGCTCGTAAGATCCAGCGCTTCCTGTCCCAGCCGTTCTTCGTGGCCGAAGTCTTCACCGGCTCCCCGGGCAAGTACGTTTCCCTGAAGGACACCATCGCGGGCTTCAAGGGCATCCTCAACGGTGACTACGACCACCTGCCCGAGCAGGCGTTCTACATGGTCGGCGGCATCGATGAAGCCATCGAGAAAGCCAAGAAACTGTAACCCCCTGAGCGCCCGGCAACGGGCGCTTACGTGAGGCAAGCGTATGGCTATTACTGTCCACTGCGATATCGTCAGCGCCGAATCGGAGATCTTCTCCGGTCTGGTCGAGATGGTGATCGCCCACGGCAACCTGGGCGACCTGGGTATCACGCCGGGCCACGCCCCGCTGATCACCGATCTCAAGCCGGGTCCGATCCGCCTGGTCAAGCAGGGCGGCGAGGAGGAGGTGTTCTACATCTCCGGTGGTTTCCTCGAAGTGCAGCCGAGCATGGTGAAGGTCCTGGCCGACACCGTGGTCCGCGCCGGTGACCTGGACGAAGCCGCTGCTCAGGAGGCCCTCAAGGCCGCTGAGAAGGCGCTTAACCAGAAGGGCGCGGAGTTCGACTACAGCTCCGCTGCTGCCCGTCTGGCAGAGGCCGCGGCCCAGCTGCGTACCGTCCAGCAGTTGCGCAAGAAGTTCGGCGGCTAAGCCACCGCTCTTCATCGCATGCAAGTAAAAGGGTAGCCTTGGCTACCCTTTTTCTTTTCCGGCATCGCCGGTTATCCACAGGCTCGGAAGCGTCCTTTCATGTCCCTCGATATCGTCATCCTCGCCGCAGGCCAGGGCACCCGCATGCGCTCGGCGCTGCCCAAGGTTCTCCACCCTGTTGCCGGCAAACCCATGCTCGGGCACGTCATCGACAGCGCCCGTGCGCTGCAGCCCCAGGGCATTCACGTGGTCATCGGCCATGGGGCCGACCTGGTGCGTGAGCGCCTCGCCGCAGACGACCTCGGCTTCGTCCTGCAGGCCCAGCAGCTGGGCACCGGCCACGCCGTGGCCCAGGCCCTGCCGCAGCTCAGTGCCGAGCGCGTGCTGATCCTCTATGGCGACGTGCCGCTGATCGAGGAAGCCACCCTGCGCCGCCTGCTGGACAAGGTCCAGGACGACCAGCTCGCCCTGCTCACCGTCGAGCTGGACGACCCCACCGGCTACGGCCGCATCGTGCGGGACGAGCAGGGCGTGGTGAAGGCCATCGTCGAACACAAGGACGCCAGCCCCGAGCAGCGTGCCATCCGCGAAGGCAACACCGGCATCCTCGCCGTCCCCGGCAAGCGTCTGGCCGACTGGCTGGGCCGGCTGTCCAACCACAACGCCCAGGGCGAGTACTACCTGACCGACGTCATCGCCATGGCAGTGGCCGACGGCCTGGTGGTGGCCACCGAGCAGCCCCAGGACGCCATGGAAGTGCAGGGCGCCAACGACCGCATCCAGCTCGCCGAACTGGAGCGTCACTACCAGCAGCGGGCGGCCCGCCGCCTCATGGCCCAGGGCGTGACCCTGCTGGACCCGGCGCGTTTCGACCTGCGTGGCGAAGCCAGCGTGGGCCGCGACGTGCTCATCGACGTCAACGTCATCCTCGAAGGCCGCGTGGTGATCGAAGACGACGTCCAGATCGGCCCCAACTGCGTCATCAAGGACAGCACCCTGCGCCGTGGCGCCATCGTCAAGGCCAACAGCCACCTTGATGGCGCCGAGCTGGGCGAGGGCGCCGACTGCGGCCCGTTCGCCCGCCTGCGTCCCGGTGCCGTGCTGGGTGCCAAGGCCCATGTGGGTAACTTCGTCGAACTGAAGAACGCCGTGATGGGCGAGGGCGCCAAGGCCGGCCACCTGAGCTACCTGGGCGATGCCGAGATCGGCGCACGCACCAACATCGGTGCCGGCACCATCACCTGCAACTACGACGGCGCCAACAAGTCCCGCACCGTCATGGGCGAAGACGTCTTCATCGGCTCCAACAGCGCCCTGGTCGCCCCCGTGACCCTCGGTGACGGCGCCACCACTGGTGCCGGCTCCACCATCACCCAGGACGTTCCCGCCCACAGCCTCGCCGTCGGCCGCGCCAAGCAGCGCAACATCGAAGGCTGGAAGCGTCCCGTGAAGAAGAAGTGAGTTGTGGATAACCCCGCCTGTGGATAAACCGCAGGCCTCTACAGAAGGCGACCTCGGTCGCCTTCTGTCGTTTCCGGGGTTGACGCAAAAGCTTCGTTGAGTTTTGATTCGCCCACTTTTTCTTTCGAATCGAAACTTAAGAGATGTCAAAGCGCAATACGCCCCAGCGTCGCCATGCCATCCTCGCCCTGCTCGCCGAGCAGGGCGAAGTCAGCGTCGACGCCCTGGCCAAGGCCTTCGCCACCTCGGAAGTGACCATCCGCAAGGACCTCGCCGCCCTGGAGGCCAACGGCCTGCTGCTGCGTCGCTACGGCGGCGCCGTGCCCGTGCCCCAGGAGTTCATCAGCGAAACCAGCCAGCCGGTGTCCCGCTACAAGCAGGCCATCGCCCGCGCCGCCGCCGAGCGCATCCGTGAGCACGCACGGATCATCGTCGACAGCGGCAGCACCACCGCCGCGCTGATCCCCGAACTCGGCCACCGCCCCGGCCTGGTGGTGATGACCAACTCGCTGAATGTCGCCACCGCCCTGCGCGAACTGGAGCACGAGCCGGTGCTGCTGATGACCGGCGGCACCTGGGACCCGCACTCCGAATCCTTCCAGGGCCAGGTCGCCGAGCAGGTGCTGCGCTCCTACGACTTCGACCAGTTGTTCATCGGCGCCGACGGCATCGACCTGGCCCGTGGCACCACCACTTTCAATGAGCTGCTCGGCCTGTCCCGGGTCATGGCCGAGGTCGCCCGCGAGGTGATCGTCATGGCCGAGGCCGACAAGGTCGGGCGGCGCATCCCCAACCTGGAGCTGCCCTGGAGCAGCATCCATACCCTGATCACCGACGAGCGCCTGCCCCAGGACGCTCGCCAACAGATAGAAGCGCGCGGCATCACGCTGGTCTGTGCGCCTGTGGATAACTGAGGAGACAACCCATGTGTGGCATCGTTGGCGCAGTGGCTGAACGGAACATCACCGCCATCCTCGTCGAAGGCCTCAAGCGCCTCGAATACCGTGGCTACGACAGCGCCGGCGTCGCCGTGCTGGACAACCAGGGCGGCCTGCAGCGCCGTCGTCGCGTCGGCAAGGTCAGCGAACTGGAGCAGGCCCTGGCCGCCGAGCCCCTGGCCGGCCGCCTGGGCATCGCCCACACCCGCTGGGCCACCCACGGCGCGCCCACCGAGCACAACGCCCACCCGCACTTCTCCGGCGACCTTGCACTGGTGCACAACGGCATCATCGAGAACCACGAACCCCTGCGCGAGCACCTCAAGGGCCTGGGCTACGTCTTCACCTCCGACACCGACACTGAAGTCATCGTCCACCTGCTCGACCATCACCTGTCCAACCTCGGCGACCTCACCGAAGCGCTCAAGGTCGTGGTACGCGAACTCCACGGCGCCTACGGCCTGGCCGTGATCAGCCGCAGCCAGCCCGACCGCCTGGTGGCCGCCCGCAGCGGCAGCCCGCTGGTGATCGGCCTGGGCCTGGGGGAAAACTTCCTCGCCTCCGACCAGTTGGCCCTGCGCCAGGTCACCGACCGCTTCATGTACCTGGAAGAGGGCGACATCGCCGAGATCCACCGCGACCAGGTGCGCATCTGGGACAGCGCCGGCCAGCCCGTGCAGCGCGAGCAGGTGCAGTACCACGAAGGCGCCGAGGCCGCCGACAAGGGCGAGTACCGCCACTTCATGCTCAAGGAGATCCACGAGCAGCCCAAGGTCGTCCAGCGCACCCTCGAAGGCCGCCTGGGCGCCGACCACGTACTGGTCAACGCCTTCGGCCCCCGTGCCGCCGAGCTGTTCGCCAAGGTTCGCAACGTGCAGATCGTCGCCTGTGGCACCAGCTACCACGCCGGCATGGTCGCCCGTTACTGGCTGGAAGAACTGGCCGGCGTCCCCTGCCAGGTGGAAGTGGCCAGCGAGTTTCGCTACCGCAAGGTGGTGGTCCAGCCCGACACCCTGTTCATCACCATCTCCCAGTCCGGCGAGACCGCCGACACCCTCGCCGCCCTGCGCAATGCCCGCGCCGGCGGCTACCTGGCGAGCCTGGCCATCTGCAACGTCGGCACCAGCTCCCTGGTGCGCGAGTCCGACCTCACCCTGCTGACCCTGGCCGGCCCCGAGATCGGCGTCGCCTCCACCAAGGCCTTCACCACCCAGCTGGTGGCCCTGCTGCTGCTCACCCTCAGCCTCGGCCAGGTGCGCGGCAACCTCGACAAGGCCCGCGAAGCCGAACTGGTGGAAGCCCTGCGCCGCCTGCCCACCCACCTGGGCGAGGCCCTGGCCATGGACAAGACCGTGGAGAAGGTCGCCGAGCTGTTCGCCGAGAAGCACCACACCCTGTTCCTCGGCCGTGGCGCCCAGTACCCGGTGGCCATGGAAGGCGCGCTCAAGCTCAAGGAGATCTCCTACATCCACGCCGAGGCCTACCCGGCCGGCGAGCTCAAGCACGGCCCCCTGGCCCTGGTGGACGCCGACATGCCGGTGGTCACCGTGGCGCCAAACAACGAGCTGGTGGAAAAGCTCAAGTCCAACCTGCAGGAAGTCCGCGCCCGGGGCGGCGAGCTGATCGTCTTCGCCGACCGCCAGGCCGGCATCGACAACGGCCCCGGCACCCACGTGGTGGCCATGCCGCACACCGTCGACATCCTCGCGCCGATCCTCTACACCCTGCCGCTGCAGTTGCTGTCCTACTACGTCGCCGTGCTCAAGGGCACCGACGTCGACCAGCCGCGCAACCTGGCCAAGTCCGTCACTGTGGAGTGACGGGCCGCCCGCACGGCGCTCGCAGCGGGATTCCGGCTGCGGGGCCGTGGGCAATGCACAGCCTTCGGGACTGCATCACATCCCGTTCAATGGCAGTTGACCCGAGGGGGGCGCCACTTTCTAATCCGCTCTCCAATCTTGAACATGGACCGTTTATGTCTTCCGGCGACGCCGCCTCGGCACCTGCTGCCGCCCCCTCCGATCCCGTACCCGCCTCCGTCCGCCGGCAGAAGCGCGCCGGTTTGCTGACCCTCAGCCTCATGGGCGCCACCCCCCTCGTCCTGCTGGCCTGGGACCCGATGTACCGTGAGGTGCGGGTCTTCGACAGCCTGGCGGTCTGCGAGCAGGGCACCACCCTGACCGCCGAGCAATGCCTGCGGCTGCGTGACGAGGCGTTCCGGCGCACGGCCCTGATGGCCCCGGTCTACACCAGCTTCCTGGCCTGTGAGCGCGACTTCATTCGCATCAATGCCAACTGCACGGTTGGCGAGTGGTGCGCGGCTGACGCCGTGCAGAGCTGCACACAGGGCGACGACGGCCTGGCCCGCCCCCAGCCGGTGGCGTTCCTGGTCAGTGATGCCCTGGTCAGGCGCCTGCGCAGTGGCGAACCGGAGGATTGGAACGAGGTCGGCCTCGATGAGTTGCAGCCGGTCTTCGGCATGAGCGAAGACACCCTCTATGGCAGCGGCACCTACGTCAGTGGCCATTACGGTGGCTACTACGGCAGCGGTGGCCGCAACCTGCACCTGTTCACCGGCCAGGGCCAGTACCTGGGGGATCAGCGCACCCGCCAGGCCAGCGTGCATCGCAGCCAGTTGCAGGCGTCCGGTTATGCCCAGCAGTTCCAGAGCGGGCAATTGCCGACGCGCCTCCAGGGCGTAGCCAGTCGCGGCGGGTTCGGCGCGACGGCCCGCAGCAGCCTGGCCATGGCCAGCGGGTAGCCGATCATGTGGATACGGATTGGCCTAGTGCTTGGTTGCCTTTTCGGCAACTCGATCGCCCAGGCGGCGGGCCTGGACAGCAGCATTGGCAAGGCCGAGGCACGTCTCGAGGAACTGCGCCGGCTCATCGCCGACAAGCCCGACCGGCTGCGGGTGCGCCTGCCGAACAGTCGCGAATGGCAGAGCCTGGAGTCCCTCGGCCTTGCCCCTACCTGCCGGGCGCCTGTGCTGGTTCGCCTTGCGGCCCCGTTGCGGGCGTTTACGCAGTGCGGCGGCATAGAGGTGACCGAGGAAGGCGTGAGGTGGATGACGACCTCGATCTTCTGGACCCATGACCGTACCTGGGAGCACGGGCGGATGCTGCGCATGCAGGTCAGGAGTTTCGCCCGTCAGAGCAGACCCACCGATGACGTCGACCTGCGCGCCGAGTCGCCACTGGTCAAGGCCCTGGTGGACGCCAGGCCGCTCGAACTGGAAAAGCTCGCCGAGCTCTGGGCGACCCTGCGGCAGCAACCGTTGCCGGCCCGACCGGATGGCCAGTGGGGGGCCAGCGAGTCCTGGCCCACCGGCCTGCTGGCGTTGCATACCGATGGGCGGATCAAGCTGGCCGGCTCGAACCTGGCGGGCTTGCATGCCTGGCAGGCCTGGTGGGCGAGCCAGCCCCGGACCGAGAACGTCACTGCGCTGGTGGGGGTCGACCTGCAGCTGGGAGGCAAGTCCCCGGCCTTGCAGTTGGGCGAGTTCACGCTGGGCCAGACGCCCTTTGCGGTGGTGGTGTTGCCGGCTGACCAGCAGCCCCGCGATGAGCCTGCGCTGTGGCGTGATGACAGTTGGCAATTGCTGATGGTGCGCACCGATGGCAAATGAATACCTGAAAGCAACCCTGGTGACCGAAAATGGCGGCCCGCTCGACGTGTCGGAGCCTCGCATCGTGCGCGTCGACCCGGCCAGCGGCAGTGCCGTGCTGATCGGCGCCACCCATGGGTTGACCCTGATGCTGTGCTGTATGACGCCGCTGCTGATCGGACTGATGTTCGCCGCGCAGTTGGCCTGTGACCTGCCGCCCTGGCCCGTGGGCAACTACGAGTTGACGTTGCTGGTCTGGACCGTCCTCTGGTTGGCTTTCCTGGGCTACAGCCTGTGTGGCGGCAGCTACGTCGAGACCTACCTGTTCAACCCGCAGCAGCGGCGGCTGTGGCACCTGAACAGTGGTGAGGTGCTCGACCTGAAGGCACTGGCCGAGCTGGCACGTGCCCGCCAGAAGCCCGCGGATGCGGCCGTGACCGAACCGTCACCGCAGGAGCGCCTGTTGCCCATGGCCGCCGAGCGGCTGTTGGGGATCAACTGGCAGCGGCTGCAAAAGCTTCAGCCCTACAGACCCAGTCCATTGCGCGCCTACCTGCGCAGCTTCTGGGCCGTGGACGCCTGGTGGATCGTGGGCACCTGCCTGCTGGTCATCCTGCTGGTCGTTGGCTCGCTCGCCGGCCTGCTCCTCGCTGTAATGGCGCTGGCTGTCGCCTGGCTGGCCAGTGCCCTGGCCGGCTTCTGCCTGCAGCACCAGGCACCGAGGCGGGCCGAGGCCATGCTGCGCGGGCGTTCAATCGAGGATGTAGTGCGGAACGAAGCGTGAGCTGTCCTGGGTGATGGCGCTGCGGTCCTCGCGAATGCCCATGCCCACAGGGCGACCGCCGACCAGCCAGCTGCCGATGATGGGGTGCTCACCGCCCATGCAGGGCGGCGGGCACCAGCTCTGCAGAATCGCCGGCCCCTGCTCGTAGGGGCCGGGCGTCGCCAGCTCCACACCGCCCTCGCTTTCCACCTGGATGTTTGCCCCCTCGCGGGAGAAGAACGGCTTGCGCACCCAGCGCGGGCCCAGCAGGGCCGCATCCGGCTCATCGGCGAAGCAGGCCGGGATCAGGTTGGGGTGGCCAGGATGACGCTGCCAGAGCAGCGGCAAGATCGCCTTGTTCGACAGCAGGGTCTTCCAGACGGGCTCGATGAAGCGCGTCCGGCTGTGGGCCAGATGGGGGGCGAAGTCCTCCTCCAGCAGCCACTCCCAGGGGTAGAGCTTGAACAGTTGGATGATCGGCTGGTCGTGCAGGTCGACGAAGCCCTTGCCGGGCACGTGGCCGATGTCGTCGATGTACAGCAGATGGGGCTGAAGGCCAGCCTGGTTGGCACAGTCGGCCAGGTAGGTGACGGTGCCCTCGTCCTCGATGTGGTCACGGCAGCAGGCCAGGTGGAAGGGCTCGCCCGCCAGGCCGATGCGCTGCAGGCGCTCGACCAGCGCATCCTGGATGAGGTTGTACTGGTCGGCCCGCTCCGGCAGCACGCCCCGTTCGCGGCACTGCTCCAGCCACACCCACTGGAAGAAGGCCGCCTCGTAGAGGCCGGTCGGGGTGTCGGCGTTGTACTCGTAGAAACGCGCCGGGCCCTGGCCGTCGTAGGTCAGGTCCATGCGCCCGTAAAGCGCCGGCTCGCGTGTACGCCAGCTGTCGCGGATCAGCGTCCAGTGCGCCTCGGGCACCGCCATGCGCCGCAGCAGGGCTTCGCTCTCCACCGCGTCTTCCACCAGGGCCAGGCACATGGCCTCCAGCTCGGCACTGGGCGCCTCGATGTCGTCCTCGATCTGCTGCAGGCTGAAGCGGTAGCAGACGCTTTCATCCCAGTAGGGTTCGCCGCCGATGGAGTGGAAGTGGAAGCCGAGTGCCGAGGCTTGTTCGCACCAGTCGTGGCGCGGCGTGATGGTATGCCGATGCATGGAACGTCCGTGTACTGCCGTGGGAAAGGGAGCGCCATTCTAGCGGCCCGCCAGGGCCTTGGTTGTTGATCGAGGCAGCAACCCGGTGAGGGCGTCGTTCTTAGCCAGCCGCCGGAAAGCGCAGGCGGGAACTCCGTCGGCCCGGCCGGCTCGCTCTCACCGTCAACATCGATCGCGACAAGGCGGCGCGCTGCGGCCTCAACGTCGGCGACGTGCAGGACACCCTGGCCATGGCCGTCGGTGGGCGCCAGGCCGGCACCCTGTTCGAGGGCGACCTCCGCTTCGACCTGATGGTGAGCCTCGACGAGGGGCTGCGCACCGACCCGCAGGGCTTGCCGCGCCTGCTGCTGCCGCTGCCCGGTGGCACGGCGGACGGCATCGCCTTCATCCCCCCGGCGGACGTGGCCACCCTTGACTTGGAGCTGGGGCCGAACCAGATCAGCCGCGAGAACGGCAAGCGCCTGGTGGTGGTGAGCGCCAACGTGCGCGGCCGCGACATCGGCTCCTTCGTGGCCGAGGCGCGCATCCAGGCTGAGGTGCGGCTGCTGCTGGCCACCGTGGTGATCGGCGGCATCCTCTCGTCCACGGCGCTGACGCTGCTGGTGCTGCCGGTGCTCTACCAGCATGAGGACGATGAGAACGAAGCCGACGAGCGCGGCTGACCCGGGCGGCGCCACCCGTGTTTGCGGGTGGCGCCGGTGGCGTCAGTCTGCGCTGACCAGTTGGGTTTCCCAGCCGTCGTAGCGGCCGCCGTGGTCCTCGGCCAGGTGGAACAGCGGCAGGGTGACGCTGTCGATCTCGGCGAAGGAGGGCAGGTCCTTGCGCCACAGGTGCACGCTGTACTGCCCGTCCTCGTTGGCCGCGATCGGCACCCGCAGCGAGAAGCCCAGGGCCTGGGCGCGGTTGGCGAAGGCCTGGGCGTCGGCGGCCTCGGCGAATTCGGCCCAGTGGTCGATATCACGCGGGGTGTCGAGGCGGTCGCCGTTCTGTTCCAGGGTCTGGCAGACCCGGCGGTTCTGGATGCACTGGTGGTCGATGGCGCTGGGGTACAGGTACTCCAGGTAGGTCGACCAGTCCGGGTCGGGGTTGCTGCCGGCCTCGAAGCGGTAGTCCGGGAAGCCCCGGAACGCCTCGGCCACCCGGGCTTCCCAGCCCTGCGGATGGGCGGTGTAGAAGAAGAAATCGCGGCAGCCGTTGGTGGTGCAGCGCCCGACGTAGGCGTGGTCGGCACCTTCCAGCTTCGGCAGCACGGCGTCCTCCAGCGCGATCAGCGCGTCGTACTCCTCGTTGCTGGACAGGCCGTCGCCCCGTGGCGCGTTCATCTCCACGCGCACATAGGCCATGGCCGGCAGGCGCTCGATCGGCGCCTGTTCCACGGCACCCAGGTCGACATACAGCGATGCCGGGCGGTCATCCACCCGGGCGAAATAGAAATCCCAGTTCTCGGTCATCAGTCTCCCTCCCTGTTGGGGTGGCGAGACTGTAGCGGGTTTGCCGGGGCAAGAAGCGGACCTGGCGCACGGCGGGCCGTGGCGCGGCAATCGGTCGCTGGAGAGAGGGGGGAGGGGACTTGCGACCCCGAGGATGCCGCGCGCGTATCTACGCAGGTTGCGAGCAAAGCGTTGCAGCGGTGCGAGCCCGCTGTCCCGTGCGTATCGCAGCCAGGCTCGCCAGCGCTGCCAGCCCTCCCGCACGCTGGGGGCGTACCAGATATCCTTCAGGGCATCCTTGAGCACATAGACCGTGGCCAGTGGCTGGTTGGCAGCCAGCAGCTCCTGCAACTGCACGGCCTGCCCATCCTTGAGGTTTTCGCGATTGCGCAGCAGCAGCCAGCGGCTTTGCTTGACCGTC